>JADKJR010000005.1:300000-432670 GCA_016720925.1 Betaproteobacteria bacterium
GGCCGGCATGAAGATCGAGGACATCGACCTGGTGGAAATCAACGAAGCCTTCGCCTCCGTGGTGCTGGCCTGGCTCAAGGAGACCGGCTATCCGCATGCGAAGACCAACGTCAACGGCGGCGCCATCGCCCTGGGCCACCCGCTGGGCGCATCCGGCACCAAGCTGATGACCACCCTGCTGCACGAACTGGAGCGCAGCGGCGGCCGCTACGGCCTGCAGACCATGTGCGAAGGCGGCGGTCAGGCCAATGTCACCATCATCGAACGTCTGGGCTGAGGAACTGGAAATGGGAATCTGCAACGATCGCACCGTCATCATCACCGGCGCCGGCGCCGGTCTCGGCCGCGCCTATGCGCTGGCACTTGCCGCCGAGGGCGCCAACGTCGTGGTCAACGACATCCGCGCCGAAGCCGCGCAGGCCGTCGTCGACGAAATCACCGAGGCCGGGGGCCAGGGACTGGCCAGCAGCGAGGACATCACCCGCCTCGCCACGGCACAGAAAATCGTCGACGCCGCTGTGGCGCGCTTCGGCGAAGTCCATGCCGTGGTGAACAACGCCGGGGTGCTGCGCGACCGCATGTTCATCAGCCTCGGCGAAGAAGACTGGGACGAAGTGATGCGCGTGCATCTCAAGGGCCACTTCTGCCTCGCCAACGTGCTGGCCAAGCGCTGGCGCGACCAGTCCAAGGCCGGCATCAAGCTCGACACCCGGATCATCAACACCAGTTCCGGCGCGGGACTCGCAGGCTCCGTCGGCCAGTCGAACTACTCCGCCGCCAAGGGCGGCATCGCCACCCTGACCCTGGTGCAGGCCGCCGAACTCAAGCGCTACGGCGTCACCGCCAACGCGCTGGCGCCGTCGGCGCGCACGGCCATGACCCTGCAGGGCATGCCGGACATGGTCAAGGCGCCCAGCGACGGCAGCTTCGATTTCTGGGATCCGGCCAACGTCGCCGCGACCGTGGTCTGGCTGGTCAGCCCGCTCTCGAGTCACGTCAGCGGCTGCATGTTCGAGCTCGGCGGCGGCAAGATCTCGGTCTGCGACGGCTGGCGACCCGGCCCCATGAAGGACAAGGGCGCGCGCTGGGAACCGTCCGAACTCACCGCGGTGATCGACCAGCTGATCGCCGAGAGCGTGCCTCCGCAGAAAGTCTACGGCAGCTGATCCGCCCACCGTGGATTTCACGCTCAATTCCGACCAGACGATGATCCGCGACACGGCGGCGGCGTTTCTCGCCGACGCCTCGTCGTCGCCGTCCGTTCGCGCCGCGATGGCAAGCGCCTCCGGCTTCGATGAAAAGACCTGGCAACACCTGGCGCAGGAACTCGGCTGGTGCGCCACGGCCATCACGGAAGAATACGAGGGGCTGGGACTGGGCTGCTTCGAAACGGTACTGCTGGCGGAGCAATGCGGCCGCTTCCTGCTCTGCGCCCCCTACTTCGCCACGGCCTGCCTCGCCGCCCCGGTCCTGCTCGAGGCCGGGAATGCCTCCGCCTGCGCTCGCTACCTGCCCCGGATTGCCTCCGGCAGCCTGAGCGCCACGGTTGCCCTCGCCGCTGATGGAATCACCTGGAAGCCGGAAAGCATCAACGCCATCGCCATGCCGGACGGCGAACAGTTCATCCTTTCCGGCAACTACCACCATGTGCCCGATTCGGAAAACGCCGGCCTGATGCTGCTGCCGGCACGCCTGCCCGAAGGTGAACTGGCGCTGTTCGCCGTGCCCCTCCCCGCGCAGGGCCTGGATACCGCGAGCCATGACAGCTTCGACAGGACCCGTCGCATCGGCAGCGTCAGGCTCGACGCCGTGCGCGTTGCCGCAGGTGACCTGATCGCCCGCGGCGCGGCGCTGGACGATGCCATGCAGCGCGCCTGCGCCCTTGCCGCCATTGCGCTGGCTGCCGAACAGGTCGGCGGTGCGCAGGCCTGCCTCGACATGACGCTGGCCTATACCGTGGAACGCAAGCAGTTCGGTCGCGCGATCGCCTCCTTCCAGGCCGTCAAGCATCGCTGCGCGGAAATGATGGTCCGCATCGAGGCGGCGCGCTCGGCGGTCTATGGTGCGGCACACCAGGCCGCTACCAAGCCGGCGACAGGCAGCCTCGTGCTCGAAGCCGCCTGCGCCAAGGCCCTGTCCTCCGAGGCCTATTTCTTCTGCGCCCAGGAGGCCATACAGCTGCACGGCGGCGTCGGCTTCACCTGGGAATACGATCCCCAGTTGCATTTCAAGCGCGCCCAGTCCGGCGGCCACTGGCTGGGCAGCGGCGACGAACTGCGCGAGCGGGTCGCCGCGGACCTTTTGGGGGACGCCTGATCATGAGCCACGACGACAAGGCTTTCCGCGCCGAAATCGGCGCCTGGATGCAGGCCAACCTGCAAGGCGAATTCGAATGCCTGCGTCACCGCGGCGGCCCCGGCGACGAGGACGCCTACCCCGAGTTGCGCAAGCGCTGGGAACAGCACCTGGCCAAGGCGCGCTGGACCTGCGTCGGCTGGCCCGAGCAGCACGGCGGCCGCAACCTGAGTCCGGCCCGTCAGGTGATCTTCCATGAGGAATACGCCCGCGCCGGCGGCCCGGGCCGGGTCGGCCACCTCGGCGAAACCCTGATCGGACCGACCCTGATCGCGCTTGGCAGCGAGGACCAGCGGCGCCGCTTCCTGCCCGGCATCGTCGCCGGCACCGAATACTGGTGCCAGGGCTACTCCGAACCCAATGCCGGCTCCGACCTCGGCAATGTGCAGACCAGGGCAAGGCAGGAGGCCGGCAGCGGCGACTGGATCGTCGACGGGCAGAAGGTGTGGACTTCGCTCGCCCACGAGTCGCAATGGATCTTCGTGCTAGCGCGCCACGAGCCGGGTTCGCGCGGCAACAAGGGCCTGATCTTCCTGCTGATGCCTTTGCAGCAGCCGGGCATCGAAGTCCGCCCGATCAAGCAACTCACCGGTACCTCGGAATTCAGCGAAGTCTTTTTCGATGGCGCCCATGCCCGTTGCACAGATGTCGTCGGCGCACCGGGCGAAGGCTGGAAGATCGCCATGGCGTTACTCGGATTCGAGCGCGGCCTGTCGACACTGGGCCAGCAGGCGCATTTCGAGCACGAACTGCAGCTCGTCTGCGCCGCCGCCCGGGCAAACGGCACCGCACGCAATCCCCTGATCCGGGACCGCATCGCCCGGGCCTGGATGGGACTCAAGGCCATGCGCTACAACGCCATGCGCATGCTCGCCGACCGGCCCGACGGGGCCGCCGACGGCGCCGGCCTGATCGCCAAGTACTACTGGTCGAACTGGCACCGCGACTTCGGCAAGCTCGCCGCCGACGTGCTCGGCTTCGACGCCGACATCGCCAGCAACGATCCCGCGCTGCTGCGCCTGCAGCAGGTATTCTTCTTCAGCCGCGCGGATACGATTTACGCCGGCACCAACGAAATCCAGCTCAACATCATCGCCGAGCGCGGCCTGGGCATGCCCCGGGAGGCGCGTCCGGCCAACTGAAAGATACCGCCATGACGCCCCCACCCGCCTACGTTCCTCCCCACGGCCTGCTCAAGGGCAAGTCGGTCCTGGTGACCGCCGCCGCGGGCGCCGGCATTGGCTTTTCCGTCGCGCAGCGCGCCGCCGAGGAAGGTGCCCGCGCCCTCTTCATTTCCGACATCCACGAAAAGCGCCTGGCTGCGGCGGTCGAAAAGCTGAAGAAGGAAACCGGGCTGCAGGAAGTCCACGCCCTGCTATGCGATGTGACCAAGGAAGACCAGGTGCAGGCCCTGGTCAATGCCGCCGAAGACAAGCTGGGCGGCACCGACGTGCTGATCAACAACGCCGGCCTAGGCGGCCAGAAGCGCATCGTAGACATGAGCGACGACGAGTGGTTCAAAGTCATCGACGTAAGCCTGCACAGCGTCTTCCGCATGACCCGCGCCATGCTGCGAGTGATGCAGCCCCGCGGCCGTGGCGTCATCGTCAACAACTCGTCGGTGCTGGGCTGGCGCGCACAGAAGGAGCAGGCCCACTACGCCGCCGCCAAGGCCGGCGTGATGGCCCTGACCCGCTGCGCCGCGCTCGAAGCCGCCGAATTCGGCGTGCGCATCAACGCGGTGGCGCCCTCGATCGCGCTGCATGAATTCCTCAAGAAAGCCGCGTCGGCCGAACTGCTTGACCGGCTCGCCGCGACCGAGGCCTTCGGGCGCGCCGCAGAACCCTGGGAGATCGCCAACACCATGATCTTCCTCGCCAGCGATTATTCCTCCTACATGACCGGGGAAATCGTTTCTGTCAGCAGCCAGCATCCATGAACACCACTTTCAACTCCGTCGCTTCAGTGCTGGCCGCCGTGGGCAAGCCGCTGGGCGAAAGCGACTGGATACGCATCGAGCAGCAGCGCATCGACCTGTTCGCCGACGCCACCGACGACTACCAGTGGATACACGTCGATCCGGTCCGGGCCAAGGACGGCCCCTTCGGCACCTGCATCGCCCACGGCTACCTGACCCTGTCCTTGGCCAGCCGATTCCTGCCCGAATTCGTGCATTACAAAAAGCTGCGCATGGGCGTCAATTACGGCTGCGACAAGGTGCGTTTTCCGACGCCAGTGCCGGTCGGTTCGCGCCTTCGCGGGCGTGGTGAACTAGTCAAGGCCGAAGCCATAGAGGGCGGCGTTCAGGCGACCATCCGTATCACAGTGGACATCGAGGGGAAGGACAAACCGGCCTGCGTTGTCGACAGTATCAGCCGCTTTTTCTTCAACAACTAGAAAGCCAAGAAATCCCATGAGAGAAGCCGTCATCGTCAGCACTGCCCGCACCGGCATAGGCAAGGCCTATCGGGGCGCCTTCAACGATACCGAAGCGCCAGTGCTCTGCGGCCATGTGGTGAAAGCCGCAGTGGAGCGCGCGGGCATCGAACCAGCCGAAGTCGATGACCTAATCATCGGCGTCGCCGCCCAGCAGGGTACTCAGGGATATACCCTCGGCCGCCTCAGCGTCTATACCAGCGGCCTGCCGGAGACCGTGCCCGGCATGGCGCTCGACCGCATGTGCGCCTCCGGCCTGATCGCCATCGCCGACGCCGCCAAGAGCATCATCGCCAACGAGCGCGACATCATCGTTGCCGGCGGCATGGAAACCATCTCGCTGGTGCAGAACAAGCACAAGAACGCCTTCAAGACGCCGTCGCAGGCCGTGTTGGCGGCCTGCCCCACGGCCTACATGCCGATGATAGAAACGGCGGAAATCGTTGCCGAACGCTACAACATCGCCCGCTCGGCTCAGGACGAGTTCGCCCTGCAAAGCCAGCAGCGCACCGCGGAAGCTCAACGCAGCGGCAAGTTTGCCGACGAGATCGTGCCGATCACGGTAACGAAACAAATGTTCGACAAGGAAGGCAATGTCACAGGCAGCGAGACCATGACCCTGACCCGTGACGAAGGCAACCGCGCCGATACGACACTGGCGAGCCTAGCCGCACTGAAGCCAGTGTGGAAGAACGGCCAATGGGTCAAGGAAGGCCGGCATATCACTGCTGGCAACGCGTCGCAACTTTCCGATGGCGCCTCGGTGTCGGTGGTGATGGACAGGCAGACGGCCAAGGACCGCGGGCTGCAGCCACTCGGCATCTACCGCGGACTAGCGATAGCAGGCTGCAAGCCGGATGAGATGGGCATCGGCCCCATATATGCGATTCCAAAACTGCTCGCCCGCAACAAACTGAAAGTGTCTGACATCGGCCTTTGGGAAATCAACGAAGCCTTCGCCTGCCAAGTGATCCATTGTCGCGATCAACTCGGCATCCCCAATGAGCGCCTCAACGTAAATGGCGGCGCCATCGCCATCGGCCATCCTTTCGGCATGTCCGGGGCACGACTAGTGGGCACCGCACTGCTCGAAGCCCGCCGGCGCGGTGAACGCTATGTTGTAGTTTCGATGTGCGTAGGCGGCGGCATGGGCGCAGCCGGATTGTTCGAGGTCGTCTGAGCCCGTCAAGCGCCCTTCAGCGGGTCGCCATCGTCAGCGGTGGCGGCACTGGCATCGGTAAAGCCATCTGCTTGCGCCTGGCGAAGGATGGCTTTGCGGTGTTGGTCGGTTATTCGCGATCCGCCCAGGAGGCCAAAGCCACTGTGACAGCGATCGAAACCGCGGGAGGCAATGCCTTTGCCCAGCGCGTCGATATCACCGCAGAAGAAGACGTGGCGGCATTTTTCGTCGCCGCGAAATCACGCTACGGCCGCATCGACGTCGTGATCAACAACGCCGGCATCGGCCACATGAAGGCCTTTGCCGACATCCCAATGAAACATTACGACCACACCTTCGGCACCAACGCCCGCGGCAGCTTCCTGATGTGCCGCGAGGCTGCCCGCCATATCGAGGACGAAGGCCGAATCGTCAATGTTTCCACCGGAGCCACTGTCGCCAATCCGGCGGGCATGGCGCTCTATGTCGGCAGCAAGATGGCTACGGAAGGCTTCACCAAGGTGCTGGCACGGGAGTTGGCGCGCCGCGGCATTACCGTCAACGCGATTTCACCTGGCATGACTGATACGCCAATGCTCCGAGGCGGGAACGTCGAAGCCTTGCGCAAGCACGGCGCGGCATCAGCAGCGATGGGTCGCATGGGCACACCGCAGGATATCGCCGACGGCGTTGCCATGCTTGTTTCCCGGGAGGGCCACTGGATCACCGGCCAGGTGATCCACATCGATGGCGGCACCATCATCACGTAGCCTTCTTCCTGCTGCTTTCCGATATAGCCGACGTTGCCCTAGTGTAGTGCTTCACGCTGTTTGGTACTTATGCGAGTGAAGCGTGATGGCGGCAAATTGTGACTCCTTCCCCCATGAAAATGGGGAAGGCCGGGATGGGGGTGTCTTCACGGCAAGGATCGCCCCCATCCCAGCCTTCCCCCGTTGCCGGGGGAAGGAGACAGTCTGTGAACATGTACATAAGTCGCACTAAATACGAAGCACTACACTAGGGTGCGTAAAGCTCGGCGTGTGGGCGATCCGGGCATCCACTGGCAGCGCGAACAGATGCACAATGTCATTGCCGTGCCTGCCGTCGCGGTACCTGTACGCAGTCGACGACCGCGAAAGACTGCGGAGAATAGCGCGAGCCGTACGCTCCGATATTCATTGCAAGTCCATCGCGATCCATGGCCGAAGTCTCCGCGAACCCTGTGAATAGAGAGCAGAAGAATGAACGACAACGATCCTTTCAGCCCCTTCGAATGCCCAGGCGTCAAGGCCCCCCTTAATGACGACTGGACGGCCAGGCGCGAAGCGGCGGAGGCCGTGAGACAGCTGATTTCCAACCTGGTGACAACCAATTGCAATGCCGCCGCCTTGCGCGCCGTTGCGGAGACCATCAGGCAGCAGACCGCGCGGCTGACAAAGGAACAGGTCCTCTACGGACGACGGGCCTTCGAGGACCACGCTGGTGGCGGCCACGGCAGCCTGCACAGAATCGCGTATGAACTGAATCCACTCGACGGTAAAAGCAACCCGATCTCTCCACCGTTCATCACATGGATCGAAGGCGATGTGGCCCACGGTCGCGCCACGCTGGGGTGGCAATACGAGGGGCCGCCAAACACTGTGCATGGAGGTTTCGTCTGCGCGCTCTTCGACCAGTTTCTTGGAATAGCGCAGTCAATGACCGGTCAGCCCGGCGTCACGGGAACCCTGACCGCAAGGCTGAATCGTCCAACGCCCTTGTGTACCGAACTGCAACTCATTGCCCGGGTCAAGCAGGTGGTGGGGCGCAAAAACACTCTCACAGGCGAGATCTGGGCCAACGGCGTGATGACCGCGAGTTGTGAATGCGTGTTCATTCACGTCAGTGGGGAGCGTTTTCGCCAACTGCAACAAAACGACTGATCATACGGCTAGTCCCCGCGCAGTTTGATTGCCTGCTTGAATTATCTCAAGCAGGCTTCCCTAAACTTGGTCGACCGCCGAAGCTCCCCGCAAACCTCATGACAACCGGCGTTAGAGAAGCGGAACGGACCACGACAAGAATTGAGTAAACAGGCAGGTTCATCCTGCTGATCCACGTTCGCATGTCGTCCACATCAGGCTGATCCCCTGAAACCTGCTCACGGCAAGATGGACCCAGCATTTTGGGTTTGCAGATGCTTTGCGAACAGAATGCCGTACGTCAGGGTAGGCACAAAAGCGCAGAATAGCGCCAGCCAAAGCAGTGTGGCAAAACCACCACCAACCAGAAACCCCGCCATGCCTGGGCCTAACATCGATGACAGCGCGAATGCGGTCGGAACCAGCATGATCGATCGTCCCGAAACGTCGAAGCGGGCTATGGCTGCGGTCTGGAAGATGCAACTGAAGGTCAGCCCGACCTCCCAGACCCAGGCGCCTAGCGCATAGGGCAGGAAGCCCTGCGCCGTTGCGAGCAACACGAGGCCGAGCGAGATCATGCCGAGTGCCAGCAGATGAGGGACGAGGAAACCAAGCCGGCTGCCGATTGCAGCGGCCCCCAGCGCGGCGGCGCCACCTAGCAGTTTGAGTACCGCGAACACGGTCCCCAGCTCTGCGGGTGCAAGAGGGATGCTGTTCCCAATGCGTTCGAGAAAAGCCCACAGGCCGATCTCACCAGTGAGGAAGATGAACAGGATGACGAGAGCCGCAAAGGCTAGCCGCGCGGGCGGATGTCTCTTCGCCTGCTCTTCGGGGGATGCGCTGGGCATGTCGCCGTGGTTCGGCAACCGCATTCCGCTGAGAGACAGCAACAGGATAACGCCCGCCAGCGCGGTGGCCGCACCCGAATAGCCGAATGGCGCTATGAATAGTGGCGGCAGGGCAAACAGCACCGCCGCCGTGGTGCTCAGCTCAATGCCTTGCCTCACACCTAACGCCCGCTCTTTGTTCGGCAATTCACCGATGATGCGCATACCCAAGCAGGTCATCAGCGCGGCAAAGAATCCGACCGCCGCCCAGATCGGGTACTGTCCCTGGATCGGCAAGCGAGTCGATACCAGCAGCGCAGTTGCGGCGCCGACAGCGCACCCGAGAGTGAGCCAACGCCAGTTCAGCATGTCGATGAACAACGCAGCAGCAAGCGTTCCTGCCAGGTAACCGGCGAAACAGCTGGAGCCGAGTAGGCCAGTCTGCTGGGAACCGAGGCGGAAGGTATCTGCGAGCGTGCCGAGCAGAATGGGAAGCGCGTTGAATGGCAGGCCGCCTATGGTCGAAGCGAAGCTCGCAGCCAACAAGATGGTGACAATCCGACCTTTGCTGAAATTCTCCACTGCAAGTTCTCCGCCGCGGTAGTGCTGCACACGGAATGTGCAACCGGAAGACAGACCGTAGCGGAGGCGGCAGCCCTTATCATCCTCCGCTTGGACTACCCCAGAGCCGGCGACGACCGAGCTTCTCCGGCCACCAGCATTGCGATTATGCGGCGTGGCCTTTCGCTGAACTCGCGCTGCCCAGGGCCGACGTCGGCTGCGCGGCGTTTCTGTTCGCGGATCAATCATCCATCGGCTTTCGTCCGGCGTCAGGTTTGAGCATATGAGAACATGGGCAGGTTGCCCAAAATAGAAAAGACGAGCAGACGGCGATCATCGCCTTTCCCGGCACGCTCAAATCAAATATGAACGTGATTCCGGATGATGGGCCGATCGCAAGAACAAGCAACACGGGAAGATGAACTCATGAAACTTGGACTACAACTTGGATACTGGGGTTCGGAGGCGCCGACAGATGGTCACGTGGCGCTGGTGCGTGAAGCGGAAGCCCTGGGTTTCGACTCGGTATGGATGGCCGAATCCTGGGGCAACGACGTATTCGCGCTGCGGGCATGGATTGGAGCCCATACCAGCAGGATCCGGCTTGGAACCGGCATCGCCCAGCTCTCGGCCCGCACGCCGACGGCCTGCGCCATGGCGGCCCTAGCGCTGGATCGCCTGTCCGGCGGGCGCATGATTCTCGGCCTGGGTGTTTCCGGCCCGCAAGTTGTGGAAGGCTGGTACGGCCAGCCATTTGAAAAGCCCCTGGCCCGCACGCGGGAATACGTGGACATCGTCCGTCAGGTCCTGCGCCGCGAAGGGCCGGTGAGCAGTCCCGGACCTCACTACCCCCTGCCCCTACCGGGGGCCAGGCGCAGTCGGCGTGGGCAAGCTGCTGAGGATCCCTGCGCTCCGACCTGCCCGATCTACCTAGGCGCCGAAGGACCCAAGAACGTGACGCAAACGGTCGCCATCGCTGACGGCTGGCTGCCACTCTACTACCGTCCTTTCCATCCGGATATCTTTCTATGCTGATCAACTGAAGGATGCCCGGCCCGGCTTCGAGATCGCGCCAATGGTCATGGTCAATATCAGCGACGACCTGACGAAGGCCCTGCTGCCGGCCAAGATGGCTCTGGCCCTCATGGCACTCGGTTAAGCGTTCTCTGCGCAAGAATCAGGTCACGCGCAACCTGACGTGGCACATTTAGCAGCGGAAGGTTCTTGGGTCGTCGTTTCTTCGCGCGAGGCTCGATCCGGTCGGGTCGATGCGGCAATCGCAGCGTGGCAATAAGGCGTAGCACGGTCGCGATCAGGTTGCGAATGCCATCACCCGATGTGCGGCGCAGTTGATCGGCGAAGGCACTCAGCAGACGCTTCGCACCGGTAAAGCTCAGCACCCGAGGCAAGATATCCGCCAGCAATGCCGCCTTCGCCATCGCCCAGCGCACCAGGTTGTAGGCGAGGAAATACACCGCAATCTCCTTCTCCACCATCGGCTGCGATTTGCAGCGCAGTACATCCATCTCCAGCGTGGCCTTGATGGTGCGGAAGTCGACCTCGATATTCCAACGCATCTTGTAGAGTGAAGCAAGTGCGCCGGGCGAGACAATCTTCGGATCAAGCAAGGTCGTGACCAGAATGCGCCCATTTACCTCGACCTCGCGCATCGTGATGAACGCCGGGTAGTGTGCGTATGCTGCCGCACTCATCGCTTTTGGTTTGGGCGGTCGTGGCCATTGCACGATGTGGTCGTTCTCGCCGAGTCGTCGGCCACGCGTGAAGTCGGTAATGCGTTTTCCATGCTGGGCCATCACCACATCGGCGCGCCGGCGAATCGCGCCCTCAATGATCCACCACGTCGCCAGTAGCGCATCGGCCAGCAAGACATCACCGGCATTGAGATGGTCAAGCAAGTTTCCCAGCAGGGTTTGTTCGCCGACTCCCTTGCCTTCGCAGGCCACGACTTGATAGCCCAGCATTGCGCCACTGGCCAAGCCGATGAGCGCGCCAATACGGGCAATGGGAAACCCCAGCCCCGGCTTCTGTTCGCGGCTTTGCGGATAGGCCGTCTGATTGCTCGGCGTGTCGGGCATCGACACGATGGTGCCGTCGAATAATTTGATCGATCGTCCCTGCCAGCGCCAATGCGCGGGCGCCCGCAACTCCAGTTGCGCGCCGAGTGCGTTGCCAAGCGCGATCGGCATCGCGAGCGGCAATCGCTGCCGGGCATCGCAATAGGAGCCGGTAGTGAGGGCGCTTTCTGATTGGCCCTGGGCAATACGCTCCGATAGCCGCCGACCCACCACATCCTGGCACGCGCGGTCCGCGGACAGAACCTGCCCGACGAACAGGCGTAGCGTATCCAGCGGGCCGTAAATGCGCTCGCGACAGCCCGGCGCCTGCGTGCTTATCGCCGCCGCCATGGCATCGGCACCCAGCGCTTGATCGAAAACACCGGCATCGCCCTGAAGAAACTGCCTGCCGAACATCATCGCCTTCTGCCTGGCTCGCTCAACTTTGCTATCCTTCATTTGGGCTGACCTCCTGAGGTGGGTGACTTTCGTTTCGCAACAAAAGCCTACCATCCGAAGAAGTGTTCAGCCCACCTGTTTCCGGGGCGTCAGGGGCTTAACCGAGTGCCATGAGGCTCTGGCCCTTTATGTTGGCGGCATGGGCGCGCAGGAACACAACTTTCACAAGAACCTGATGGCCCGAATGGGTTACGAAGCCGAGGCCCATCGTATCCAGGAACTTTTCCTCGGCGGACGTCGCGAGGAGGCAGTGATGGCGGTGCCCGACGCGTTTGCCGACGAAATAACTCTGTCGGGACCCAAGGCGCGGATGAGGGAGCGGATCCAGGTTTGGCGCGATTCCTCGGTAACGACAATGCTAGTCATGGGCGGCGGTGAAGCGCAGATGTTGCGCGACGTTGCGGAACTCTTGCTTTGACGCCGCGCCGGCATCACCACGGGAGAAACAGTTTGTAGAGGAACTCGCATATATCAACTGAATCTAGAAGGCAAGGTCGCGCTGGCCATCGGGGGTAGCCGCTACCTTGGACAGGTCATCGTAAAGAAATTGGTGCGGGTAGGGGCCGACCTGGCCATTGTCAGCCGCAAACTGGATAACTGTGAAGCCGTGACCGACGAGATTCGCGCCCAAGGCCGTCGGGCTTTGGCCATCGCAGTTAACGCAGTTCGACGAAAATGCTGGATGCCCTGCTCATGGCGACCTACGAGCACTTCGGTCGGCTCGACATCGTGATCAATAATGCCTCCACCAGCCCCGTCACGGCAGGGCCCTCCGACCATGGCGGACCACCGGAGGCGGCGGCAAGCCGGCGCTAATTACGATAACTAAGGTCATGGCGGCCAAACCAACGTCCAAGGGGATGCCTGTCAACGCCTCCTGCCTGGGCGCTCAGGTGGTACTCAAGTGGAGCTTGGCTAATCGACGATTCATATCGTCTGTTTGGGGGTTTGCAGCGGCTCTTTCTGGCACTAGAGTCTCTGCAATCCGATTGTTGCGGAGTTCAACATGTGTTTCACCACATCCGGCATAAGCACCGCGGTCTGCGCGCATCTCGCAAAGGTTGGCCAAACGTTCATCTGCATTAACCGGATTTCCAGCGACAGGGACAAGACATGAATTGCAGGGATTCCGCAGCAGCGATCGAAGAATCATTCATTGCAGACGTTCAAAACACCGCGGATTCGCGGCAGTTGCCGATCAACAGGGTCGGCATCAAGGACATCCGTCATCCGTTCAAGGTGCTGGACAAGAACGGAGGAGTGCGCCACACGGTCGCCTCCTTCAGCATGTATGTCGGACTGCCCCACAATTTCAAGGGCACTCACATGTCGCGCTTCGTCGAAATCCTCAATTTGCATACGGGTGAGATCTCGGTCGAGAGCTTCGAGGACATGTTGCGCGACATGGTGACCCGGCTCGAGGCCGAAACTGGTTATCTCGAAATGAGTTTCCCATATTTCATCAACAAGGCTGCGCCGGTCACCAGCGTCAAGAGCTTGATGGATTACAAGGTCACCTTTATCGGCGAGATTATCGAAGGGGGCCGCTATCGGCAAACCATCAAGGTGGTGGTACCGGTCACCAGTTTGTGTCCATGTTCGAAGAAGATCTCCGAACGTGGCGCACACAACCAGCGCTCGCATGTTACGATCACTGCCACTACGAATCAATTGGTGTGGATCGAGGATATCGTTCGCATGGCGGAGACTGAGGCCTCCTGCGAACTTTACGGGCTACTGAAGCGCTCTGACGAAAAATACGTTACCGAGAGCGCCTATGACAATCCGAAATTCGTCGAGGACTTGGTGCGCGATGTGGCCGGCGCGCTCAACGCCGACGCCCGCATCGACGCCTATGTGGTCGAGAACGAAAACTTCGAGTCCATCCACAACCATTCGGCCTACGCCCTGATCAAGCGCAACAAGACGCACGGTTAAGAAAGTCAAGAAATTTGTCCGTTTGGACGGCGCCCTCGCTGTGTGCATTCACCGCCGTTACGGTGAATGCACAACGGAGAACCCGTTATACCCGGCACGACCGTCACAGTTTCTGCCTTCGGCATAGATGTTGCAAGCTCAGGCCGAATCGACAAACTAACATGCGTCGCCTGACTCCCCCAACGAGGTTACCGGCCCGGTCAAGTAATTACCCACATATACGCAGGCACCATGCCAGCGTCAACTTCCCGACGGCCACAACAGCTCAGTGACGTACCTGACGCACTTCTAAGGGTCACGCGAAGGGCGCAAACCCGGCGCGCTCCAACGCCTCCTTCGAGAGGGGCACATAGGTCCTGCCTTCGTCGTCGCGCACATAGACCGGATCGCCGCAACGCGCGGAATCGTAGCCCTGGGCCTGTAGGTCGACCTTGCGCAACTTGTAGGTAGTGGTCATGTCCACCTGAGCGCAGAGGCGCACGAACTGCGGCACCGCGTAGTGCGGCAGGCTCTCTTCGGTGCGCTTAAAGAAGCCCTCCGCATCAAAAGTCTTGCCCGGATGCAGCACCAGAGCGGCCATGCCGCAGCGGCCTTCCTGCTCCGGGACTGCCACACCGTAAATAGTCACAAACGCCAGTCCGGGGAACCCCACCAGAGCGTCAGCCACTTCCATGGTTGACACGTTTTCGCTTTTCCAGCGGAAGGTGTCCCCTATCCGGTCAACGAACCAGCAGTAGCCATCCATGTCATGGCGGATCAAATCGCCCGAACGCCACCAAGCGTCGCCGTCGCGAAACACATTGCGCAGAATCTTCTGCTCTGTCGCCGCTGTCGATGTGTAGCCCTCGAAACGTCCCGCGCCGGTTTCTGGGCTGTCGATGACCATGCCAATTGCCTCGCCGATCTCGCCAGGCTCGCACAAAACGTAACGTCCTTCCTTGTCGCGAGGATACCTGTCGCTGCCCGCATCGTAGCGTATCAGGCGCAAATTAGTCTTCTCCCAGTAAGGCACGCGGCCGCATGAGCCGGGATGGTTATCAACATTGATCAGGTTGCAGTTCGATTCCGTGGCTCCCCAGCTCTCGAAAATATCCATGGCTCCGAAACGCTCGACCCAGCGCTGCCACAATTCCGCGCTCATGCCGGTGCCGGTCATGCGGCGCAGGGTATGCTGCCGGTCATCGCTGTTGGCCGGCTGGTGCAACACGTAACGGCAGATCTCGCCGACATACTGCATGGTGGTGACGCCATAGCGGCGCACATCCTTCCAGAATTCTCGCGCACTGAAACGGCGGCGGATGGCGATGGCGCTGCCGCACTGCAGAGCCGTCGAACCGAGAGAAACTGCGGCCGCGCCATGGTAGAGCGGTAGGAAACAATAGAAGACGTCGGCGCACGTAGTGTGCAGTGTGACCTCCATCACATCGCCGACCATCAGCCAGCGTAGGTGGCTGTATTTCGCCGCTTTCGGCATGCCCGTCGTCCCCGAGGTGAATACCAATACTGCGGTGTCCCCCGCCAACACGCCGGCGCGCCAAGCACGCGAAGGGTTTTCGGTAGTTGCCGCAGCGGTGAGGGGACGTAGCTCCAAAGCAGACAAGGCGCGCAGCTCGGGCGCCGCGGGCCTTTCAGGATCGGGCCAAAGCCATAAGGGCAACCGCGCCTCCTGGTCGGCAAAACTTGCCAGGCACTCCTCGCCGACGATAACTGCATCTGTCCGGGCTTCCACGAGCGCATGCTGCAGTGGCTGGCCGTGAATTTGAGTATTGAGCAGCGCGGCAGTGACGCCAAGCTTGGACAATGCGAACCAGATGACAAACAGGTCCGGCCGGTTCTCCATGGCCAAGGCGCAGACCTGGCCGGCGCGCAGACCCAGCACGTGCAGCGTATGTGCCAGGCGGTTGGAGCGCGCGTTAACCTCGGCGTAGCTGAGCGTGATGTCGCCGTAGTACAGGAAGGGGCGAGTCGAATAAGTCAGGGCCCGCTCCTCGAGCCGGTCGGCGATCGTGTATTCGGCCCCTGGCTTGATGCGCGCCGTCACCGCAGCGCGCGCGTCCATCTTGGCCTGCGTTTCCTCGCGCGACACGATGCCGACGTTGGTAAGGTCAGTGCGGCGGCTCACGATCGGGCTTTCTCCACTGTTACTGGGAATATTCGATTGTTACAGTACAGACAGGCCATGGCACCTGCGTCGTCCTTTTGGACGAGGCCGAATTCGTCCGCATCCATCAGACTTCAACCGTCACCGCGCCGTCGGCGCGCCCGTACGGAAGGAAAAACATGAGCGGTCCCTTGCATACCCCACTCTGCGACAAGTTGGGGATCGAATACCCTGTCGTCGCCTTTACACATTGCAAAGACGTTGCCGTGGCGGTCATCAACGCCGGCGGTTTTGCCGTCTTGGGCGAGGCGCTGCATACGCCCGACCAGATCGCCGCTGACATCAAGTGGATACGCGAGCGTATCAACGGCAAGCCTTTCGGCATTGACCTGGTGCTGCCCTCCTCGGTACCTGAAGACAAGACCGTAGACGATTTGCTGGCGATGATTCCGCCGGCCCACCGCGAGTATGAAAGGAAAATCAAGGAAAATACAACGTGCCCGATCCAAAGATCGTGCCCGATATCCACCACTGGGGCGGGCTTGACCAGAAGCGCGCGATGGACCAGATGGAAGTAATCTTCGACGAACGCGTGCCGGTATTTGCCTCCGGTCTCGGATCGCCTGCATTCCTGCTCAAGCGCGCCCACGAATTGGGCATGCAGGTCTGGGGGCTGGTTGGAAAGCCGCGCCAGGCCAAGCGCCAGATCGAAGCAGGCACCGATGTCATCATTGCCCAGGGGTTTCGACGCGGCCGGCCATACCGGCAACATCGGTACATTCTCCATCGTGCCGCAGGTGGTAGACGCGGCACGCGGCACTGGCGTCTGTGTGATCGCGGCAGGCGGCGTCACGACCGGCCGTCATCTGGCTGCAGCGTTGGCGCTAGGCGCCGACGGCGTATGGACCGGCTCGCTCTGGCTAACCTCGCGCGAGTCGGACGTCAATCTGCCGCTCAAGGAGCGCCTGATCGAAAGCCGAAACCGAGGACGCTGTCTTCTCCAACTGCATCTCCGGCTACACCATGCGAACCACTCGCTGCCCTTGGCACGACGCCTGGAACGACAAAGAGGCGCCGGAAGTCCTGAAGCCGCCGCTGCAGATGATTCTCTCCTCTAACTATATCCAAGCCTCACTCGATTACCAGCGCAAAGATCTGATGACCGAGGCTGCCGGCCAAGGCATTCACTACATTACGGAAATGAAGCCGGCCCGGCAGATTCTTTCCGACATTGTCGAAGAGGCGCTCGACGTCTTCGACCGCTTCGCCGATGCCTGAATCTGACGTCGTCCCCTATCGCAGCGGATTCGACCCCCGCTACCAAGGGCGCCGAGCCGAGTGCGACGGCGGTCAGCCCCTGGCCGGCACCCATCTTTCCGGAAGGCACGAGTTCACCGGCACGCTGACAGGGGATTACCGCGATTTCGGTTCCTACCCCTGGCGCTGGTTTCTGCTCACCGAACTAACGTGCAAGCCGGAAGGTTTCCAGCAAGTGGCGGTGTGGTGCGCGCAGGAGAGCCTGACTCTGCTCGACGGCCCCCCGCCCAACACCATACAAGGAGCATAATGCCATGCGCATTGTCGTCTGTATCAAGGAGGTAATGGATCCAGCCGCAGTCAACAACTACGCACTAGCCGGCAAGCTGAAGATGGCCGCTGACGGCAAGACGCCGGAAGCCGCTGCCGTGCCGCGCCTGATCAACGGGTATGACGAACAGGCGATGGAAGCGGCATTGTTATTGCGCGACGCCGGTCTCGACTGCCGGATCACCGCAGTATCGATCGGCCCCGACCAAAAAACCTACTCAAGCACTGCGCCGCCCTCCTGGCGCCGATGAGATCGTCGCCATCGATCCCGCAGGCGCGGAGGTTGACTGGCACAGCGTCGCCGCCATTCTTGCCGCCTACATCAAGGGTAGCGGCGGGGCCGATTGGTGATTGGTGGGCGCCAGGCCTCCGACGATGACCAGGGCGTGGTGCCGCTATTGCTTGCCGAACATCTCAATATGGCAGCAGCAACGCTTGCGCGAAAACTGGAAATGACTGAGGGCGAACTCCGGATCACGCGCGTAACGCCCGACGGCGACGAGCTAGTGCAGGGCAAGCTGCCTGCGCTGGTGACCGTGAGCAACGAACTAGGAACGCCGCGCTTCCCCAGCGCCAAGGCCAAGATGGCGGCGCGCAAGATGGCGCCGACGGAAATCACCGCAACATCGCTGGGGTTGGGCGCCTCTGAGCTTGCTCCGCGCGCCCAACTCCTGAGCCAGTTCGTGCCACAGGTACACGGCAACTGCGAGTTCATCCAGGGATCGCCCGCCGATGCGGCGCGCGAACTGCTGGCTAGGCTGCGAGCCGACCGCATCATCTAGAGCCCCGGCTTCTCCTTTCGATCGTCGGAGTTTCCTCTGCAAGCTGCATTTCCCGGATTAGATCCTTCTTGGCTCCCTATGCTCGCGGCGGACGACCTGGGCAAGAGAAAGCTCAAGAACCAGGCGATGCCGACCATGCCGATCAGCAGGTAACCTACGCTGGGCAGTGCCGCCGATAGCCCGTCCAGGCCTGCCAGCCTAAGCAGTTCCTTTGCATCCATGCCGTGTGCCTGCAACTGTCTGGCTAGGGCTGGCGTCACCGCCTGCCCCTTGCTGGCAAGCAACGTACCAAGAGTCCCCAACAACTCGTCGCCGACTCCCAGCGCACGGGCCTGCTCCGTTAGCGCCCGCTCAGTATGAATCGCCAGGGAAGTTCCGAAAACCGCAAGCGCGAACGACGAACCGGTCGGACTACCGAGGTCGCGCAGCATACTGAACAAGCCGGTACCGGCCCCCATTTTTTCCTGCGGCACGGCGCCGAGGGCAAGCTTCATGATCGCCGGCGTATTGCCGCCCATCATCAATCCAAGCGCGCTGACCGTTAGCACGATGAACCATAGCGGCGTATCGACCCGGATGGTAGTGAACAATACTAGGGCGATCAGCGTTCCCGTAAGAGCGAAAATGCTCACCCGACGCGGGTTGATGCGATCCACCAGACGCCCCGCAATTGGTGCGCTGATCATGCAACTCCCGTACAGAAAAAGGCTGACGAAACCGAACTGCGACGCGCTGCCGCCCGGCCTGCCGTTGATGAAAAAGGCAAGCGAATAGAGAACACCTGAAAACGACAGCAGGTGCAGCCAATAGATGGCGGTCGGAAGCGCGAATGCCCGCTGTTTCAGAATGCTCAGGTCGACCACCGGCGCGGCGGCACGATATCCGATTCGAGTCAACATGACCAGACCAAGAATGCCAACGCCCAAGACGGTAAATGTGTAGGACGAGCGAATTCCGAAATTGCCCGCCCAAGTGGGAAGCGACAAGAGGGCGCCGATCGTGATGAACAGCCAGACGGCGCCAGTCAGATCGAACGGTCCGTGCAACTTGCTCGATCGGATTTCCGGGACAAGTGCGGCAAGGGGCACCAACCCCACGATCGCCAAGGCTCCACTGATCCAATAGACGCTGGGCCAGCCGAAACTGTCTATCAACAAGCCGCCGAGCAGGCCGCCAGACGCTGCTCCGAGAGTCATGGCCAAGGTCAGGATACCCAGGGCGGCACCCCGTTTCTGGGCAGGGAAAAGGTCGTTCACGTAGGCCATGACCCCCGGCAGGATGCAGGCCACACCAAAGCCCTGAAGAAAGCGCGCAGCGAGGAACACAGGAAAACCGGGGCCGCTCGCCGCAAGGAACTCGGCCATCGAAAACAGGAACAGGCCCCACGTTAGAATGCGCTTGCGCCCCACCCGGTCGGCGAGACGGCCCATGATAGGAGCGAACACGGTAAGTGCAAGAAAATAGAACAGCAGAATCAGGGCCGAAAGATTGATCGGAATGCCATAGTGGCGCGCAACACTCGGTATCGCCGGGGCCTGAAATGCGGCCGCCTCGATGGTCACGAAGGTGCCAAAGAGCAGAACAAGATAAGTCTGCCAGGGGGAGCGGGGTTCCATCGGTGGCATCACGATGATTCCATGACCGACGCCCGCATCGGCAGAGCGTGCCGACGGCTCATGCCCGAACCAGGGCGATCCGTGCCACGATAACGGTCGTGCAGGATGAGTGCCGGAAATGCGGAAAGCTGCGGCAATAACCCCTGCCTGACGGCGGCATGAGTAGGCGTCGCAGCGGCCCGACGCGCAGTCGTTTCAACTGGAATGTCGGCACGCTTCATACGCCGCGGAACACTGCTTTGCGCTTCTCCAGGAATGCCATGGTCCCCTCTCTGGCATCGAGCGTAGAAGCGATGACCACGCCGGCCAGGCCTTCGTAGTCGAGCATCTCTTCCAGGGTGAAATGGTCGGACAAGTGGATCAGCCGCCGCGCCATGTCCACCGCTGCGCTGGCTTTCCCGGCAATCAGTTTGGCATATTCCAGCGCCGCCGTGAGGGCCTGACCTTCGGGCACCAGTTCGTCGATCAGGCCCAGTTGCCGCGCTTCATCGGCTTTCACCATTTTCGCCGTCTCGACCAGCATGAGGGCGTTCGAGCGACCCACCAGGCGCGGCAGAAAATAGGACAAGCCACAATCCGGTGCCACGCCGATGTTGGCAAAGATGGCAGCCATCTTCGTCGTCTGGTCCGCAAAGCGGCGGTCGCACGCCAGCGCCCAGGCCAAGCCGCCGCCGACCGCGTGGCCCTGAATGGCAGCGATCACCGGCTTGTCAACGAGGATCAACTGGCGCGTAACCTCGAAAAAAGGGCCTCCCGGCGTCTTGCGTTGATGGCGCGGGATGGGGCGCAATGGGTCGGAGGTGCCGGGCATGGGCCTATCCTCCTTGCCGGAAATCCAGTCGACATCGCCGCCGGCACAGAACGACCGCCCAGCTCCGGTCAGTACCAAGCAGCGCACTTCGTCACGCGTGCGCAGGTCGCTCAGCAGGCCGGCCATTTCCTCGGCCAGTTCCCAGTTGAGGGCGTTGAGCTTCTCGGGTCGGTTGAGAGTAATGATGCCAACGCCCTCGTCGATCTCGAAGCGAATGTACTTCAATTCGTCGCTCATAGCGCGCGATCCTCAGCGGAATTGGGGAATGATTTCCTGGTCGTACCAGGTGATCCATTCCAGGGTTTGTTCCAGCGTGTCGAGCTTGGGAGGGCGCACCTGTACCGATGTAGCACCGGCCTTCTGCAAGCCCTCAAGTTCGCGCAATACGCTGTCGCGGTCGCCGGAAATTGAGGTATCACCCTTGGCCTGGTGGTGGTCGTCGACGTTGTAGGCGGTGGTAGTGACCAGAATCTCGAACCGGCCTTCCTTGGCTTCCCAGCCCGGCATCTTGCGCATCGCTTCGATGCAGCCGGGCAGAGTTTCCGCCGTAACCAGCCAGGGAATCCAGCCGTCGCCAAGCCCGACCGCGCGGCGCATTGCCGCCTCCGAATTGCCGCCGATGTATATCGGCGGATGCGGTTTCTGCACCGGCTTGGGCTCGATGACCACATCCTTGAAATTCACATATTTGCCCTCGAAGTTCGGACGATCGGACGTCCATGCCTCTTTCAGGGCCCGCAGGTACTCGTCGGTGATCTTGCCGCGCTTGTCGAAAGGCACGCCGAGAGCCTTGAATTCTTCTTCGAGGTGACCCACCGCCGTGCCCAAGGTAAAGCGCCCGCCGGCGATGAATTCGATGGTCGCGATCTGCTTGGCCAGCAAGAGAGGGTGGCGATAAGGCAGGGCCAGGATGTAGGTGAGCATGTGGATGCGCTCGGTGGCACCCATCAGCACCGCCGCCGCAGAAAGCCCCTCGACGAAGCGCGTGCCCATAGCTTCGGCCATACCGACCGGCATAACCAGATGCTCGGGAATGGTCAGCCAGTCCCAACTGAGCTTGTCTGCGGTGTGTGCGTATCGTAGGATCTCGGCGCCGCCGGCCGCGGGCTCCCAAGGTGCCATGGCCGGCGGATAGTTGTCCAAGCCCGAGGCTGATAGTGCGAATCTCATGATGTGGTCTACTCCCGTTCAATAGATGACCTGGCGCTCTACCAGGTCGTTATAGCGCGCCTCGGAAAGGCCGAGGATCTTCCTGAAAACCTTCTCGTTGTCCTCGCCTATCATAGGCCCGGGGCGGACGTCGGGTTTGCTGCGGCTGGTCTTGACGTAGGCGCCGTAGATCGTTTCCTTGTAGCCGAGCGGATGGATCACCTCGATATAGGTCTGGCGCGCCCGATAGTGAGGATCGGCGAGCAGGTCCGCAACGTTTAATACCGGCGCCGCAGCAACGCCATGTTCCTGCAGACGGGTCGCCAGTACGCGGTCATCGAAGCCAGTCGTCCATGCACCGATGCGAGAATGAAGGTCATCGATATTGACTAGACGTGCCGCCACGTTGGCGAACTCTGCCGCGAGCGCCCAGTCCGGCGCACCCATGGCAGTGACCAAGCCCATCCACTCCTCCTGTGTGACCACGGCAATGCTGATCCAGCGGTCGTCGCCCGCACATGGAAACACGCCGTGCGGCGCGCAAGCGGCGAGCGGATGCTCGTTGCTCTTGGTTCCGCCACTACGACCATTGAGGACGTAGTCCATGTAGGACGGTCCGACCATCTGCATTACCGCTTCCTGTTGCGAAAAGTCAACATGTTGGCCAATGCCGCCATTACGTCTGTGATGCAACGCAACGAGGATGGCGAAAGCGCCAAGAATGCCGGCGTACGGATCGGCGAAGGCGTTTTCCACTGGCATTGGATCGCCGCCCTTGTATCCGACCAGACTATCCAGACCGGTAATTGAACTGAGACTTAGGCCGTAGGTGCGCACATTCTTTAAAGGACCCGTCAGACCCGCCGCAGGCATGGAGAACAGGATGATGTCCTCCTTGACCTTGCTCAATACCTGGTAGCCGAGCCCCATTCGCTCCATGACCCCCGGACCAAAATTTTCCACCACAACGTCAGCGGTGGCGATCAGTTGCAACGCCAGTTCTATCGCATCGGGCTGTTTCAGGTTGAGTGAGACCGAACCGTTGCCAGCCCAGCATGCGTTATTTGACAAGCTGCGATTAGGACCCTGCTTGCCTTCGGCGAAGGGCGGCAGATTGCGCGTCATATCAATGCGTGCGCTCGACTCGACCTTGAGCACCTCAGCGCCGAGAAAACCCAGGGTTTGCCCGACCATGGGCCCGGCCCAGACCCAGCCAAAGTTCACCACGCGGATGCCTTTTAGAGGCAGCGCCCTGCCGTTCATAGCACACCTTCTCTTTTGAAAATGGCGATCTCCTCCGCCGAAAGGCCGAGCAGGCCGCCATAGACTTCCTCATTGTGCTGGCCGAGCAGCGGCGCCGGTCGAACAGGTCCGCCAGGACTGGCCGGCAGCTTGAATGGTGCACCAGATTGCGCAGACGGCCCAGTTGCGGATGCACCATGTCCACGAAATAGTCTCGCGCCTTGAGATGCGGCTGTTCCGCCGCCTCGGCGATGGTGAACACGGCGGTAATCGGACAACCGGCTGCCTGGCACTTTTCCATGATTTCCATCTTGCCATGCTGTAGCGTCCATTCCTGAATAAAGCTGTACATGATGTCGGCATTTTGTGCGCGCACGAACATGTCCTCGAAGATTTCCAGATCGGCCCACTCCGGATAGCCCATCACTTTGCGTAGTCCATCCCACTGGCCGCGCTCGAGGGCCAGCATCCAAACATGGCCGTCTTTGCAGGGCATGATTGTGGCCGGCGCACCCAGTGGCATGCCGACGCCGGTACGTTTATCAAAGCGACCGTCCTGAGCGTAACCGCCGATATTTTGACCGCCGACAAAAGTAGCGGCAATAGCCTCGGCACAGGACACATCGACCTGCTGACCGCCACCTGCCAGCTCGCGACCATAAACCGCTGCCAATCCCCAGCTCGCGCCGGAGATCGCACCGAAGTAATCAGCAGAAAATGTACCGTGCTCCAGTGGCATCTCCCCAGGCAGTCCGCAATAGCGCGAACTGGCGCCGGAGAGATGGTAGGCATTGAGATCGTAGCCAATCCAGCCGCTATAGGGACCGGTTTGGCCGAACGGAGTAATCGAAATCGCCACCAAGCGTGGGTTGATCTCCGCGATGCGCGGGTAATCCAGGCCCCAAGCTCGCATCCTTTGCGGCAGATTGTTCTCAATCAGCACGTCAGCCCAGGCCAGCAGACGGCAAAACAGAGCCAGCCCGGCCTCGCTGCTGACGTCGCATGTGATGCCACGCTTGTTGGTGTTGTTGATGAAGTACAAGCCGCTCTTTTCCGGGTGTGGACGGTCGCCGGGAAAAGGTCCGGCGGCGCGGGCGGCGTCGCCGACGGGCAGTTCCACCTTGATCACGTCGGCGCCAAAATCGCTGAATAGCTTCGCACAATAGGGCGCCGATACCATCTGGCCAAAGTCGATTACCTTGATGCCGGCCAGTGCACCGGGCTTGGACTCAGGCATGTTCATTCGCTGCTCCTCTCATGGAAGCTCGCGAAATTGCAGCAATAGTTCGTGCTTGTCAGTTAGATCCCAGACCGATCCTTGGATACGTTGCGCCCGTTCGACGACGCCATGGCCATATGAATAGCAGGCGCCGGGAGGCATGCCGTCAGCGCTTGCCGGAAGGTCCGACAGATGTCGTCTTCCCTGAGCGACATAATAACCACGCTGAAGCGCAACCGCCGCTTCAAGTAACACGCCCGCATGACACTGCGACACCCACTGATAGAACCCGCGCATCATCGTCTTGCCGGCATGGGCCTTAGGTGTGACCACCGCATGCTCGCGTATCTGCCAGACGTGCATCATCTCGCCATTGCAATCGATCCTCGCCTCGGTCACGCTGTCGCGTTCATCCGTCACGCTGATGTCGTAGACGCTCTCCAGGTCCGGCTCAGCGGCATGCGCCAAGGCAAGCAGCGCCATATCATGCAGATGAGTGCAGTTGTCGCTCGGCGGCAGGCGTGGCCGCAGGCCATCTGCCCCACCGTTGATCGCGGCACCGACCAACTTTACAAGCGCTCGCGGGGCTTCCGCACAGGTAATGTACGGATAACGCTTCACCTCTGCGTCAACGCTTACCACCTTTTCACCATCATGGTGTAGCCACAGGCGGAATGCGTGGTTACAGTCTTCAAGTTCCACTACCACCTGTTGGTGCCCCGCGCGCAAACGCAGCCGACGACGAAAGATTCCGTTGCCATAAGCCGGGTTGACCCTACGCAAGTTCGCCTCCTCGGCACGCCCGAATCATCGATCACGCCGCAAATGGATCGGGGATGGAACGGACGTCATCGCGGTCGAGCACATCGGCGGCAATCAGGTCCTCAAGGTAGCGGCTATCCCACCAGTTCATCTGTAATTGCTTGGCACGGCGGTAGAAGAGTTGGATGTCGTAATCCAGCGTGAATCCAATACCACCGTGCACCTGCTCGGCCATGGCGGTGACGTCGCGAAAGGCCTTGCAAGCGAAGAGTTTGGCCATCGGCGCAAGGCGCTTGATGTCCCTGCCGTTGGCGTGCGCCCAAGCTGCTTCGTAGGCCAGGGTTTTGGCGCCATCAACCACCGCGCTGGCATCGGCCATGTAGTGGGCAAGCGCCTGGAAGGCTCCGATCGGTTTGCCGAATTGCTCGCGTTCTTTGGAATACTGCACCGTCATTTCCAGCGCCCGCTCGGCACCCCCGGCGGCATAAGCGGCAAGCAGGATGATACCGTCATACATTGCCGTAGCCCAAGTCTGCCAGCCAGAACCTGCGCTGCCGATGCGCTGTTTCGCCGGTACCTGCACGTTGTCGAAAGTGACACGGTATTGGGTGTCGGATGCCATGCTCTTCTGCTGTTCCATGGTCACACCCGGTGCATTGGCGTCGACCAGCAGCAAATCTAGCGCATTCGCCGCTTTACCACTTCGCACGAGAACCAGCAGCTTGTCGGCGGCTGCGGCATAAAACACGTGGCGCTTCACCCCACTGAGGCGATAGCCGTCCTTGCCAAGTTCAGCGCGCAACTGCACGCCCTCAGGGCCGTACCCGCCATCCGGTTCCAGCCATGCTGGCACGATGATAAGTTTGCCGCTGCCCAGGGCGGGCAACCATTCTTCTTTCTGCGTCTCGCTGGCGCCATGCTTGATCGCCGACAAACTCATTACCGAACTGGAGAAATACGGTCCGGGTGCCAGGGTGCGACCGAACTCCTCATAGATCACGGCGCTGTCGAGCATGTTCAGCCCGAGACCGCCGAGATTTTCCGGCAGCAGCACGCCGAGCAGGCCAGTCTCCTGCATTTGTTTCCACAGTTCCGTGGGAATCCCGAGCGGATCGTTTTCCATCTTGCGCACCACTGCCGGAGTACTGCAGTCATTGCACAGGTTGCGTGCAGTGTCGCGCAACATATTCTGTTCGTCAGTAAATTTCAGGTCCATGGTATTTGTCTCATCTTGGTAAAGTTATTGCTCACGGTTGCCAATGCTGCGCTTTGCGTAACCAAGGATTGTCGTTGTCATCGACTGGAATGGCGACACGCGCCTGGCATTCGGTCGTGACCTCGCCATTGACCGATACGGCGAGTTCCAGTTCCAGCCAGAAGCAGCCACTGGCGTCGGTCGAGGCACGCGCGACATTTCCTGAGAAGCACATCTTGTCACCGGGAAACACCGACTTCTTCATCTTGAACTTGATTCTGCCGAGACGACCCTTGGGTCCTGTCCAGTCAGTGATATAGCGCTCGAACCAGGCAGCGTTGTTTGGTGTGTTGACGAAGATATCCTTGACACCATTGCGTTCGACAGCGAAATCCTTATCGTGATGCATGGGCCGCCAATCACGGCTGGCGAGTGCGCCCAGTACGATTGTCGTGGCACTGACCTGGTGCTTCAGAGCCGGTAACAGTTGCCCCTCCTGCACATCCGCAGCACACAGATTGCGTATTGCGCTCATTGCTCCGGCCTCCGGTAGCCGAACATGGTGTAGGTATCGGTGCCGACCCAGTCACCTCGCTGGTTGACGGTCTCGACATCGATGACCCAGAAGCGCCCCGTACCCAGCTTTGTCTTCTTTAGCTCGCCGATCGAGCGCACGACCTGGCTTGTCTTCAGGACATCCCCGATGCGCACTGGTTCGCCGAAGATGGTTTCACTGCTGGCGACCACCGCCTCGGGCAGATCGAGCAAGTTCTTCAGCTTGAAATGGGTCATCAATGCCTTGCGTTCGCCCTCCGCGCCGGGTGCCCAGTAGTGCGGTCGAAACCAGACCGAGAGCATGGTTGGCGGCGCAATCTGGCCGCCCGTGATTTCGTCAGCGGCCTCGCGGTCCCAGAAAAGCGGATTGCTGTTTTGCACCGCTGCGCAGGTGTTGTAAACGTAGCCCATCTCGATCGGGAACTCGGTCTGCTCTGCACACAAATGCTTGCCTATCATTTCCCTGACCGCCGCCGGTAATTCGTCTGTCATGACGTCGTGCCGCCGTCCGTTCATTCGATGATGCCGCCAGCGCGCAAACTGGCGATCTCGCTGGCGGCAAACCCCGCCGCCGCGAGGACCGCTCCAGTGTCGGTATGTCCGGTTGCGCCCAGATCGTGCCGGGGCAGTGTCCGCTCACACCCTGCCAGCACCGGTCCCAGTTGTTCAAAATCGCCACGCTCCGGGTGACGTGCCTGCATGAAAGTTTGCCGAGCGCGTAAATGTGCATTGGCGGTCACTTCGGCAATCGACAACACCGGTGCCACACGTATCATTGCCGGAAAGGGTCGATACCCAGGAGTCTCGATTCTGCGTCAGGAACCGCTGCTGGAATGCTGCACGCATTTCATCCTGTCTGGTGGCATCGTACTGGCTGCCGCTGAACTGCTCCAGATCGAGCAGACGGCACAGATTCTTGAAGAAATGCGACTCGATTGCTCCGACCGAAACGTGCTGGCCATCCGCGCAAGCGTACACCCCATACCAAGCGTATTTGCCGGTCAACGCTGCTGAATTTGGCATTGTCTCCTCGCCGGTGGCGAGATACTGGTCGAGGTATAGGGACATCAGATTGAGTACGCCGTCGGCGATCGATACGTCGAGATAGACACCCTCGCCGGTCCTCGTTCCATTGAGCAGCGCAGCGACAATGGCCAGCGCCGCATGCATGCCGCCGCCAGCGCTGTCGGCAACGGTGGCCCCGGGCATCGCCGGCTTCCCTTCGGCATCGCGACCACTACAACTCAGGAACCCGCCAACAGCCAGGTAGTTGATGTCGTGTCCGACCCAGTCATGGTATGGGCCGTCCTGACCGTAACCACTAGTCGAGCAATAAATGATCTTCGGGTTGATGACCTTGATGTCTTGATAGCCGACCCCGAGGCGGGCAGCAACGCCGGGGCGATAACTCTCGATCACGACGTCGACATGCCGCGCGAGTCGATAAATGGTTTCCTTGCCTTCAGCCGACTTCAGGTCAACGCGCATTTTCTGCGTACCGCGCCCCGCGCCGTAGGCGTGAAACACCGGATCGATCTGCTTGGCGCCTTGGGCGGACACCGGCGCGACCTTGATCACGCTCATGCCGTAATCTGCAAGGATGCGCGAGGCACGCGCGGCCGGTCCGACGCTGGCCAGATCGAGCACTTTGTAGCCTTTGAGAAATGCCATTCCCTTCTCCCCGACCTAGAAGTTGCGCGGCAGGCCGAGTTTGCGCGTAGCGATGATGTTTTTCTGGACCTCAGATGAGCCGCCACCAATGGTGTCGATTACCGTATACGTATAACAACCTTCGGCGCGGCCCTTGAGTGGTGCGTCTGCGGTGCCCAGCGCAAGCTGCGCGCCCGGTCCGGCGATATCCATGGTGGCGTCGGCCACGCGACGTGACAGTTCTGTGGCGTACAACTTGTACTCGGAGGACTCAATGGTCGGCGTCTTGGCCGAGTTTAGCGCGGCATCGACGAAGCGCACGCCGAGCAGGCGCGCCACCTCGCATTCGGTCGCCAGTTGCGCCACCTTCTGCCGGATCACCGGATCGTCCTTAAGCGGCTTGCCATCGCGCTTCGTCGTCTTGACGAAGTTACAGAGCAGCTCGACGCGGCCGCGGATGGGCGAAAAAGTGAACATCGTGAAGCGCTCGATGTCGAGCGCCTCCGCGATGTACTGGAACCCCTTGTTGAGTTGGCCAACGCGATAGTCGTCGTGAATGAAAACGTTGTCGAAGAACACTGCGTTGGTGCGCTCGTTGCCCATGGTGTACATCGGATGGATGGTCAGTCCAGGATCGTCCATGCGGACCAGAAAGAGCGATATGCCGTGGTGCTTGGGGAGATTCGGATCGGTGCGCGCGCCGACCCAGTACCAGTCAGCGAAATGCGCCGAGGTGGTGAATACCTTCTGCCCGTTGAGCACCCAGCCCTCGCCCTGGCGCTCGGCCTTGAGGCGCATGGCGGCGGCATCGGAACCGGCGCTGGGCTCGGAATAGCCGACAGCGAACTCGACGTCAGCCGCAAGTATCTTCGGCAGGAATTCCTTCTTCAATTTTTCCGAGCCTACACGGATCAGTGTCTTGCCGATGATACCCACACCCTTGCCGATCTGCGGTGCCCCGACAGAGGACAACTTCTCGTTGAGCAGGAATTCGTAGACGCCGTTGCCATCCTGGCCGCCGTATTCCTTAGGCCAGGTGATGCCCAGCCAGCCGCGCTCCGCGAGTTTCTTCATGAAGGCGCGGCGCTCCGGTGTGTCGCAAACCTGCGCCATGTTCTCGCGCGTGACATCCATAGTCTTAATGTCCTCATTTTCCTTGAGGAACTGGTCCACCTCGCGCAGAAACTCGCGTTGTTCTTGAGAAAATTCAAAGTCCATGGTCTTGTCTCACTATCATTGATCTGTTTCAGCCCAAGACGCCGGCTTGGCGTAGAGCAGCGATTTTTGCCTGGTCGAAACCGAGCAGGTCATGCAGCACCTGCTCACTATCCTGTCCCACTGTCGGAGCCCGTCGCGGTGGCGGTAATTCCTCGCCCACAAAATGCACCGGAAAGCCAAGCATGTCGGCGCCATGCTGCCGATGCGGCAGCAACTTAAATCGCGCCTGGAACTGCGCGTCGTCGACGATGTTCTTGGGCGTGTTCACCGGCGCAATGGGCGTGTTCGCCTCAGCGCTGAAAGTCAGCCACTGCGTCGACGTACGCGTCTTGAAAATGCCGCGCAGGATGGCCTGCAACTCGCGATTGCCGCGGGCGTGGTCGGCATACTTCGAGCCAGGCCACTTCTCGAACAAGTCGAGGCGGCCAATTCCGGTACAGAAGTTCTTCCAGAAAGCCTGTTCCGAAGCCATGAACAACACGTGGCCGTCAGCGGATTCGTACATCTGATAGCGTACTCCCTCACGCATGCCGGCCGTCGCCACCGGGCGGCGCTTGTAGCCATCAGACTTATTACCGGTGACCACGTCCTCAGGCCTGGCATAGGCCATGTAGCTTTCGCTACGGTACCAGTCGAAGGCGGCGGCGGCGTCGGACTGCGCCAGCTCCATGAAGCAGCCCTCGCCCGTACTGCGGGCCCGCAACACGCCAGCCAATACTGCCAGGCCGCCGAACAAGGGCGCGGCATTAATGCCTATGCCGACGTGCTCAGGGATGTAGCAAAAACCTTCCTCGTCGTATGCCGGGATGCAGGCGCCGCACCACGTGTCGTAGGCAATTCCGTGGGAAGGCATTTCAGCGTAGGGGGCCGGTCATGCCGTAGCCAGAGACGGTGCAGAATACCACCTTTGGATTGACAGCCTTCAACTGATCATAGCCGAGGCCGAACTTGGCCAAGGCGCCGGGCTTGAAGCTTCGATCACCACGTCGGCACCGCGCACCAGTTCGCGGTATATCTCACGCGCCTCTTCCTTCTTGAGATCGAGAACCAGGCTCTTCTTGCCGCGGTTCAAGTGATAGTGCATCAAGGAGACACCCTCGATAATGGGCCAAGTCATCTCGCGGATGTAATCACCAGCGGGGGTTTCGACCTTGACCACCTCGGCGCCTAGATCCGCGAATGCAGTGGTGATGGCTGCTGGGCCGAGGATGGAACTCTCGATGATGCGCAGGCCAGTCAGCGGTTGGGGAATTTTACTCATGTCTCGTATCGGTCTCCGACTTGTCTCAGCCGAGATAGGCCTGGCCGCCGTCAAGAGCGATGCTCTGACCGTTGACATAGCGGCATTCTTCGCTGCACAAGGTCACCGCGAAACGACCGATGTCGAGCTCACAGTTGCCGACGCGGCGCATCGGGATAGTGGAAAAGTAGGCGACTGCCTCATTCGGTCGCGCCGCCGCCCAACCTTTCAGTCCTTCCGATTCGGCCAGCGGGAGCAGCACGTTTGTGCGAATATTGTCCTGGCCCCACTCGCAGGCCGCCGCTCGCGACAGCTGGCGTATGGCTTCCTTGACTGCACCGTAGGCGCCATAGCCGCTGGCATCCCAGCGCTTGCTGGCCGCGCTGGCCAGGTTGATGATGCTACCTTCACCCTTGAGGTAGGGATAGCAGAGTTTCATCAGGCGCAACGTGGCTTGCGGCCCTGACGCCCATCCAGCTTCGAAGCTCTCGTCGCTGACGTCCATGAGCTTGCACATGGGTACTTCTTGGGCGTTATTGACCAGGATGTTGAGTCCGCCGAAACGTTCCACAACCGCCGGCACGCAACGCTCCAGAGAATCGCGCTGTCTGACGTTGCACTCGATAGCGAATGCTTCGCCACCGGCCGACTCAATCTCGCTTACGGCGTCCTCGACCTTGGCCAAGGTACGTCCGGCCACTGCGACTTTGACCCCTTCCTTTGCCAAGGCTACGGCGATGCCTCGGCCCACGCCCTGACCGGCGCCGGTGATCAGCGCTACCTTGCCCGCCAGTTTCGTCATGCTCAGATCTTGACGCGCTTGACCGGATCGATCTTGGTGAGCTTGGCCAGATTCAGGCCGAGGATCTTGGCCTTGTCCTCCTTGCTGAGCTGCTGGTAACCCCACTTTTCCTGCAGTTCCGCTGGCATGTCAAGGTCGGCAATGTAGTCAACCACACGCTGCAGGTCATCGAAAGGCAGGTCAAAGCCAAGCACGATCTTGTCGGCCGGCATCCACTGCAGGGCCGTGCCTATCGCGTGATAGCCGCGGTACGGCGAACGCTGGTAGTAGCCAATGATGCCGGATAGGCTCATGTAGAGATTCGGGTGCTTGCCGCATAGTCCGATCAAGAGCTCTGTGTCAGGCCAGCCGGCGTGATAGGCGATCACTTTCAGTTCGGGGAAATCCAGCATCACGTCGTCGAGCTGGCCCACCTGACAGCGGCTGCCCGGCTGCGGGACGACATAACTGGTGCCAGTGTGCATGGTAATAGGGATGTCCAGTTCGCAGGCCTTCTCATAGAAGGGCCAGAGGCGCTTATCGTTGATGGGACCTTCGTCCTCGGGCGTATAAAGCTTGCAGATGCGCATGCCTTTCTCTTTTACTAGGTATTCGAGTTCCCAGTTGGCATGTTTGATACCGCGCTTAATCACCGGGCCGACATTGCCCTCAAGGTACATGCGCTCCGGATAGGGGGCAATTTGCTGCATCATGAAGCCGTTGGTGGACAGCGAGACCGTACCGCCTGTGACATCCATCATAGGTTCGCGCAGGCAGAAGGCGACATCGACGCCGACCTGGTTCATGTACTTGATCAGCTCGGAGGCGATCGGATGTGGCCACTCGCCCGACAGATCGCGGCCCGACCAAGCGCGCAGCACGCCATCGACGCTTCCCCACCAGCGCTTCACGTCGGGATAGTAATCAATCTCCGACATTGTCTGCGGATTCATGAAGTGAAACTCGGTCATCGCAATGAAATAGTCTTTACCGGCAGACATGTTTTCTCCTCAGTTGATTGGCGTATCTATCATCGGCCAGGCGGCCCGCTGCAACGACGTCCGATTGGACTATTCCATTCCCGTGATGCGCACTCCCGCCTGGCAGTTGTACTGTTTGTTGATGAAGATCAGTAACGATGTCATGGCCTCGACGGCAGCAGCGTTAGCGATGCTTCCAGCATGGATGCCGCGCATGCCTGCCGCTTCGACCAACTTGACAACCTCGGTTCGCGCTTCCTTGTTGTCGCCACACACCAGCACGTCACAGTGGAGCCCGTGCCCCTCCTGCAAATGATGGGCGGCGACGTTCTGAAATGCCGAGACCACGCGCACTCCTTCTCCAAGCAAGGACTGGGCAATCTGTCCGGCAGAACCCTGAGGCGGCAGTTGTACACGCGCCACCTTCGGCGGCACTAACGGCACCGTGACGTCGATAAGGATCTTGCCGTTGAGGGCCGAACGAACGGCTTCCAGAGTGCTGCTCTGATAACTAAAAGGTACCGTCAAGGCGACGATGTCAGCGGCTTCGGCCGCTGCAAGGTTCTCCATTGCGCGCACATTGATACTTGAGACGCCGCTCTCGGTCATCACCCGGCGCAGGTCGGCAAGCGCTGCTTCCGCCTTCTCTAGAGAGCGCGACCCGATGATCACCTGATACCCGGCAGTGGCCCAACGTCGCGCCAAGCCGGTGCCGAGGTCACCCGTGCCGCCGAGGATGGCGAGTAAGGGTAGTTTTTTTTCGTTCATCGTCATCCTCTCAGCGGCCTTGGTAGTTGGGTTTACGCTTCTCGGCGAAGGCGCGCGGTCCTTCGCGGGCATCCTCGGAAGCGAAGACACGGGCGCCTATGGCTTTCTCGAGCACAAAATTCGGCTCGTTGTTGAGCGCACGTACGGCAATCTCCTTGGCCGTGCGCACCGCCAGCGGGCCGTTCTCGCAGATCATTTCGGCCCAAGCCATAGCTTCATCGAGCAACTTGTCGGCCGGCACAACCTTGTTAATCAGGCCGACTTGGTAAGCGCGCGCAGCGTCGATCGGCCTTCCGGTGAGCAGCATCTCCATGGCGACCGCCCACGGGATCTGCTGTGGCAGGCGAATATGCGAGCCGCCCACTGGGATCACTCCCCAGCGTACCTCGGCTAGACCGAAACTGGCGTTGTCGGCGGCAAGGCGTATGTCGGTACCCTGCAGGAATTCCATACCGCCGGCGATACACAGGCCGTTGACGGCGGCGATGATCGGTTTGTAAATAGTATAGAAAGGCCGCTTGACGGGATCCTCATATCCCATGGAATCGCCGGAATTGATCGCCGGCAGCGCTTCCTTCATGTCCATGCCGGTGCAGAAGGCGCGATCGCCGGTGCCGGTGAACACCGCCACCCAGAGGTTAGGGTCCTGGTTGAAATCATCGAAGGCAGCGTCCATGCCGACCAGCATTTCGCGCGTGAAAGCGTTTAAAGCCTGCGGTCGGTTGATCGTCATCAGGGCGATGCGGCCACGTTTCTCGTACTTGAATGTTTCGGGCAAGTTCAATGCCATCGGGGATTTCTCCTACTGAAAGATATGGTGCTTCAAGCGCGGCGAAAACAGGGCACGGTCAATTCCGCGTCGAGTGGTTCGAACGCTACTCGCACGCGCATGCCCATGCGCAGGTCCTCGGGAGCGCAATCGATAATGCGGGACAGCAAGCGCACGCCCTCGGCCATTTCCACGACCACCGGTGCGTAGGGAACCGCTTTCGCGTACGCGGGATGCAGCGCGCGCTCCACGACCGTCCAAGTGTAAATCGTACCCTTGCCTGAGGAACGCACCCATTCCCAGCCGAAGGATGAACACTCGGCGCAGACTTCGCGCGGGACGTGGCGAAAACTGCCGCACTGCGTGCAGCGCTGAAAGCGCAACTCTCCCAGTCGGCACCAGTCGTAAAACTCCTTGGCTAGCCCGTGCAGCGCGGGCCGCGGCCGAGCACAGTCGATGAACGGATCCTTCATGCGGCCTCCATGCTCAGTTTCCAAGTATGGCGATACTGCCATCACCAAAATCTCCCCAACCGGTGACCACGCCGATTTCGGCGTCCGACACCTGACGCGCGCCTGCCTCGCCGCGCAGCTGGCGCACGGCCTCGATAACGTGGCCAAGACCCAAGCTGTGGGCGTGCGAGAGCAGGCCGCCGTGGGTATTCACCGGTAAGCGACCGCCCAACGCTATGGCGCCGTCCTCAACAAAACTGCCCCCCTCACCGCGACCGCAAAAGCCTGCTTCCTCGATCTGCTGGATGACTTCAAAGGTGAAGCAGTCGTAGATCTCTGCAAAATCGACGTCGGCCGGGCTGACGCCGGCTTGGCCGAAGGCCTCGGGGGCGGCGCTCGTCAGCCCGATGCGGTGGAACTCGCGACGATTGGTAATCTCATCAGCCGGGTAAGGCTGGCCGGCGGCGGCGCCCAGCACATGGACCGGCCGTTGTGGCATGTCGCGGGCACGTTCGGCGCTGGCGACGATGAAGGCAGCCGCACCATCAGTCTCCAGGCAGCAGTCGAGCAAGCGATAAGGCGAAGCGATCATGGGCGAAGCCAGGTAGTCGGACATGGCCAGGGGCTTTCCGTGCATCAGGGCCGCCGGATTCAACTGGGCGTGCCGCCGCATGGCCAGGGCGACTGCACCGAGCTGCTCGACCGTCGTCCCATATTCGTGCATGTGCCGGCGAGCCATTAGCGCGTACCACTGCGGTGGTGCGGTAAGGCCGTAGGGCATATAGTAGTCGCGGGCGATCTGCGCACCCGGAATCGAATCGTCATCGTCGGCCGAGGTTTCGCGCACGCGTTCGCCCGAGTATCCGTTCCAGCCGCCGGGCACCAGCACGTAGTCGGCACCGCCGCTGCTCACCGCCATGGCCGCCATGCGCAGAGCGGCCACCGGCGCGGCACCGCCCATGTTGATGGTCGCGGCAAAACGCAGGTCGGAGCATCCGAGGCTGGCAGCTAGAGCCTCTGCCTTACCGAGGTTAGGGAAAGGCAGGATTCCGTCGATCTGCGCAGCTTTGAGGCCGGCGTCGGCGATGGCGTCGAGGGCTGCATTGAGTTGCAAGGCCATCTGACTCATGCCGGAACCTGGCTTGCGGCAGTATGCCGTCTCTCCAATGCCGACGATGCAGGCCCGCCTTGCGAATGTCATGGACTCTTCTTACCTGCCTGTTGTGCCTGATATTCTTCCAGCAGCTGCTGGCGCATTTCGCCTTCGCGCCGTCGTATCGCCCAGAACGCAGCCTTACGTTTTTCGAGAAAGGCGGCACCGCCCTCCTTGCCCTCGGGCATGTCGAACCAGTCTGGATACAGTGCCGCCGAGGTCACGCAAGATTCCTTATAGCCGTCCATTTCTTGGTCGAATGCCGCCTTCAGCACTTCTAGGCAGCCCGGGCTCACGCTGAGCATCTCCTCGCACCAGCGGTCGACTTCCGCCTCGAGTTGGTCAAGCGGTACGACGGTGTTGATTAGTCCCATCTGCAGCGCTTCAGATGCCTTGTATTTGCGGCAGAGCATCCACATTTCGCGCGCCTTCTTAGCGCCAATCACCTTGGTCAAGTAGGGCACGAAGAAGCCGTCGGCCGGCGATGACACGCGCGGCCCGGCCTGGCCGAAGATGGCGTTCTCAGCGGCGATGGTGAAATCGCAGCAGTAGGCCATGTGGTTGTGGCCGGCAATGCAATAGCCCTGCACCTGCGCGATGATCGGCTTGCGTGAGATGCGCATCAGGCGGTTATGCGGATAGCGATTGTAAAACGCCTCACGTAAGCCCCAGCGCTCCCACTCGACATCGCCGCCAGCGCCGAAGTGCTTGCCGCGCCCAGCGATGACAATCACGCCGACAGAAGCGTCGTGGTTAGCGTCGTAAAAGGCGCGGAACATTTCGTCGACCGTAACCAGGGTCAGAGTGTTCATCTTGTCCGGCTTGTTGAGCGAGACGCGGGCGATGCCGCCACCGTGTTCGAGGTGCACCTTCTTCTCGTAGATGATCTCTTTGAAATCATCCAAGCCTTCGCCGGTCACGGCGCTCCATTGGCTCCAGCTCATCAATCCCTTCCTCCTGTCGTGTATCGGGCGACGGTCACGGAATCGCCCCCTTGGCTTTCAAGGCCTCAATCTCTTCCCACTCATAGCTGAGCAGGTCCATCATGAGAAGTTCAGTATCCTGCCCCAGTTGTGGCCCAAGACAGTGCACATCGCCTGGGGTCCGGGAGAGTGTTACCGGCATACCGCGCACCTCAACTTCACGTTTCACTTCCTCGCAGTAAGTTTTCAAAAAGTAGCCGTTCTGCCAGGCCTGCTCATCGCGGATGACGTCCGCGAGGTTGTTGACAGGACTGGCGATGATGCCCTCGGCCTTACAGGCGGCCATCAGCTCCTCATGGCCGCCCCTCAAGGTCTGTACCTCGATGGCCTCGATCAGGGCTACATTGTGCAGCTTGCGTCCGGTCGGGTCGGCGAAGCGCGTGTCTTGGGCCATGGCATCCGCCGCCAGTGCCTTACAAATCGCGGCAAAACGTCCGTTCTCGTTCTGTTCGCAAAGGAAGACCCACTTGCCAAGTGTCGGGTAGAGATTCCACAGGGGGTTCTCCACCTGCTTGCGTGACTGCTGCAGCGCGTTGGCCTTGTGGCCGGCAAGATACGATTGCAAATAGGGTGCCACAAGGTACAACTGGGCTCCATACAGCGAGGCATCAAGAAACTGGCCCTTGCCAGTACGATTTCGCTGGTAAAGGGCCAACATAATGCCGAACGCCGACATAATGCCGCCGAAGGCGTCGCCGGAACCCATACCCATGTAAATGGGTGGTTGTCCAGGTTCTCCGAGCCGCGCCATCGCCCCCGTCAGCGCCTGCACGGTCATATCGAAAGAGGGTTTTGAAACGCCCCCGAAACGCCCGTAGCCGGTATTGGTGGCATAAACCAGGCGCGGGTTGATGGCCGAAAGCTTCTCGTAGGAAAGATTCCAGCCGCCCAGCATTTCCGGAGCCAGATTGGACAGAAATACATCGGACTTCTCCACCAGACGATAGAGGATTTCCTGACCCTCGGGCTTCTTCAGATCGATGGCCATGCTCTTCTTGTTGCGATTAATGACCAGGAAGTACTGGTTCCAGTCACCCACCTCCAGAGACTTGATGCTGCGTACGCCGCGTCCCTGGTCTCCGCCCTGTGGACGCTCGACCTTGATTACGTCGGCGCCAAAGTCGGCAAGATATTGCGCCGCTACCGGTCCTTGGAACCAGACAGTGAGGTCGACGACGCGGATTCCTTCGAGTGCCTTGGTCATTATCCCCCCGCCTATGCGACCACGCCCGCAGCGGTCAGTTGATGAATGGCCTCGACCGGATAATCGAGAAGTTCGTGCAGCACCTGTCCCGTGTGCTGGCCGATGCAAGGTGCCAGACGGTCCAGACGCGCGGTACTGTCACTCATGAATATCGGGAACCCCAGGCTCTTCAACTTGCCGAAGCTGGGATGTTCCAGCTCTATGATGTAGCGGTTGGCAGCCACTTGCGGATCATTGGCCGGATAATCGAACTGCTCGATAATATCGGCCGACATCTGGTTGTCCATGAAAGCTTGACGCCAGTAGGTTCCCGATCCTTTGCGGAAGGCCTGCTCCAGCTCCTTGATCAAGTCCAGCCGATTAATTTCGGTACGCTTGTCGTGGTTGTCAAAGCGAGGGTCGTCGGCTGCGATGCCCACCATCTTCGAAAACACCGGCCACCAGCGGTCGGTGTCCGGCATGGTCAGAGTGACCCAACGACCATCGGCGCTCGGATAGAGCGAGCCGGACATGGGATTGGAGACGTCTAGCCGGGAAATTGGGTTGAGGAGGCGGTCGCCTTTGCCGATGGCTAGGAACGCCTGAAGATCTAGAGCGGCGCCGTACATGTTTGCGCCGAACAAGGAGACGTCCACCTCCTGTCCTTCGCCGGAGCGAAGCCGATGGAACAGTGCCATCACCACGCCGAAAGCAAGCATGACCGATGCATGCATGGCACCGGCACCGGTATACACCGGCGGCTGGCCCGGCTGCGGCAGTATGGGCATCATCCCGGTACGTGCCGCCGCCAACTCGTCGATCGCAGGCAAGTCGCGATCCGGCCCCTTCGGACCGAAACCGGATAGCCGGCCGAAGACGATATCTGGACGAAGCGTCGAGGCACCCGCGTAGTCAATGCCGATGGCCGCCAGTTCATCGTGCGTCATGTCGGTAACGATGGCGTCAGCGCGCGTCGTGAGCTCGGCCAGAAGCTGCCGCCCACGCTCGCTTTGCGGATCCAAAGCCAAGCTTTCCTTGTTGCGGTGGATCAGATCTGCTTCGTAATTCCATTGGCCAAGGGTCTCTTTAACCTCAACCGGCAGTAATTCCAGCCTGATCACCCGTGCGCCGAAATCACCGAGAAAGGCGGCCGAAAGCGATGCGCAGAACTGTCGTGTCAGGTCGAGAACGACCAAGCCATCAAGCGCTCGACTCATGAAATCTCCTCACTCGCGAAACTCCCCGCGGCAGCGGCCGCAGGGTTCAAATAATCGGCTGACAGGATGCTGGCGCGACTGCTCACGGATGCTCTCAACGGTCTTGCCCGCGAATTCCACAGTGTCCGGAAACCTACGTTCTGCCGCCGCGTTGGAAGGTGTCGAAGTTGAACAACAACTCTAGATCCGGCGGACAGCCGCGCGGCAATGCCTTCAGCGCGAGTTGCTTGCGTAACCTGCTCTTCAGCCCATGCATGATCACATCCGGACCTGCTGCCATCATCGTCTGAACGGACTAAGCAAAACATGGACTTAATGCTGTACTGTAAGATTTACGCAGACTGGGCATTGACGATAAATTCAGTGGGGGCGAAATATGGCAAATCGTGAAAACATGCAAAAGCCTGACTTTATGACCGATGAAGAATGGGCCTGGATAAAGGACCGGACCGCGACGGTGTCGCGCATAACCGAGGATGCCCACGCCGATGTCGAGCGTTACCTAGCTAATCCAGACGGCTGGTCAACGGGGACCGGCAGCCCATCAGGACTTCCGACGCTGTTGCTGACCACCATCGGACGCAAATCAGGTGAAAAACGCACGACGCCACTGGTCTTTCTGCAACACGGCGACGAGATGGTCGTTGTTGGGTCGCTGGCCGGTTATGACAGACATCCCGCCTGGTATCTCAATATCACTGCCAGCCCTCAGTGCTGGGTGCAGCTGGATCGTCGCAAAATGACAGTCGTTCATCGTGACGCTACGGAAGAAGAGCGGAAAGCGTTGTGGCCCAAACTGGACAAGGTTTTTCCTGCTTGGGGGTATTTCCAGAAACAGACCGATCGTCCCTTTCCAATTGTCATTCTTTCGCCGTCTGGTCCTGCGTAAGCCTATGCAAGGGCGGTCGCCTAACCGAACTTTCGCCAGACATGCCAAGCACATCATATTGAGAGCAACTACACCATGAGCAATGTGAAATTCGACCACCTTTTTGCCCCCTTGCAGGTGGGGCCGATGCGGGCACCGAACCGTGTCTGCGAGACCACCAATACCATCAATTCGTCGATGACTCCTGGCATGATAGACGAGAACTTCATCGCCCATCATATCGCCAAGGCGCGCGGCGGCACTGGCTGGATCGGCAGCGAAACCTGGCTGCTTAATGTACCGTTTCCACCGGAAACACCGGATGAAATTGGCCTGTCCATCGGTTGCGGCGGACATTACGCAGCCTATCAGTTTCCGGCATTCGCCGAGGGAATGAAGAAGTTCGTCGACGAAGTGCACAAGGAAGGCGCCGTTGCAGTGGTACAACTGACCCAACTCACTTCCATTTGGTCGCCTTCGCCGGTACCTGTGGTCGGGGCGCAGAGTTATACGCCCCATGTGCTCGGCGAAGACGAGATCGAATTCTGCCTTAACACCTATGCCGATGCGGCCGAGGTCGCCAAGGCCGTGGGCGCAGATGGCATCGAGATCCACTGCGCCCACGAGACCATCGGTCATAGCTTTTTGTCGCCGGCAACGAACAAGCGTACGGACCGCTGGGGCGGTGGCCCGCTTGAGCGCATCCGCTTCGTCGTGGAAGCGCTCAAACGTGTGAAGAGCCGCGTTGGCGACTCGCTCGCCCTAGGCATACGTATCAGCGGCAAGGAATTTCGCGCCGGCGGTTACGACACCATGGAAATGCGCGAGATGCTCTATGCGATCGCCGAGACCGGCCTGCTCGATTTCGTGAACATCGACATCGGTCATTGCTGGGGTGCGCCTTCCTATGTGCCGTCGTCCTATTATCCGCATGCGGAATACCGCGAGATCGGCAAGGCGGCAAAAGCCGACCTTGCCGAGATGGACAAGAAAAGCGCCGTGCTGTTCACGGGGCGCATTAACGATCCCGTCCTAGCCGAGGAGTTGATCAAGGGCGGCTTTTGCGACTTGGTGGGCATGGTGCGCGCCGGTATCGCCGACCCCGATTTCGCCAACAAAGCGCGCGAGGGACGTCTCGGCGAGATACGCCGCTGCATTGCCTGTACGCGCTGCATCGACGAGGCATCGGAATCCCTTTACATCCCCTACACGCCGATGTGCTCGATCAATCCCGTAATAGGAAACGAGTTGCGCTGGCAACAACAGTACAAGGCAGCGGAGAAGGTCAAGCGCGTGGTGGTGGTAGGCGGCGGTCTCGCCGGCTGCGAAGCCGCGCGTGTGGCGGCCATGCGCGGTCACCAGGTAACGCTTCTGGAGCAGGGCAAACGCCTGGGCGGCCAGTTGCTGATTTCCGCCAAAGCCCCCGGACGCGACTCCTTCGAGGACCAAATCTATTTCGAGGAAAACGAAATGACGCGTTTAGGCGTCGACGTCCGTCTAGAGTCCATTGCGGATATCGCCGCAATCAAGGCGCTATCACCGGATGCAGTCGTCATTGCGACGGGCGCGGTCCCGCGCGTACCCCACGATGTGGTCGGTCTAGAATTGCCCCATGTGGTCCAAGGCTGGGAAGTGATGAAAGGCAAGTCCTCGACCGGAAACCGGGTGGCACTCGTCTCCCAGGAAGATTATTACGAAACAGCCTGTGTTGCGGAATACCTGGCCGACAAGGGCAAACACGTTGAGGTCTTCCACAAAACGTGCACTTGGGCTGGGAGATCGCCAGGTATTCGGTCGGAATGGTCCTGGCCCGTATGGAAACTTGCGGCGTCCTCATCCATCCGAATATGGTCCTGACGAAGATTCATCCCGATACGCTCGAATTCGTTTCGGCTTTCGGTAACCATACTTATCGCCAGGAAGGCTTCGACAGCGTGGTGCTTGTTTACGGGGCGGTGCCGACGCACGACCTGTATGACCGGCTCAAGGCCGAGGGCAGCATAGCGCAACTCTACCTGGCCGGCGCCGCATGGCTGCCCGCCGCATGGCAGAAGCGACAAGGCATGGAGCTAGCATCGGGCTGGTGATCTAGGTCGGTTTCGACGATGAGTTGCGCAGACGGTGACGATAATGTCCGTCGCCGGTACATTCACCTCTGTGAGGCGATCAGTTGATGAGTACGTGCATCCGCTTCAACGCCTTGCAGCGCATGGCTGAGATCGGCGCCGGAGACGATCTGGCGGCGCTATTGGCCGCCGCCATGCCAACCACGGCCAGCAAAGACATTCTCGTCGTCGCCCAGAAAATCGTTTCCAAGGCCGAAGGTCGCAGTGTTGATCTGAATGCCGTTTCGCCCTCGCCCCGCGCGCAGGAGCTGGCCGGGCTCACAGGCAAGGATCCCCGCTTGGTCGAACTGATACTCGCCGAGTCCTCAGAGGTGTTGCGCGCGCGACCCGGCGTCCTTATCGTTCGCCACCGTCTCGGCTACGTCATGGCCAACGCCGGCATAGATCGCTCCAACGTGCCGAGCCCGCCCGGTGAAGAGCGCGTACTGTTGCTGCCGGCGGACCCCGACGCCTCAGCCGCGTTGCTCCGCGCGGCACTGCGCATCCATCTCGGCACCGACCTCGGCGTCATCATCAGCGACAGCTTCGGACGTCCCTGGCGCAACGGCGTAATCAATGTCGCGCTAGGTGCCGCTGGCCTGCCGTCATTGATCGACCGTCGGGGGAGAACCAGACCGCTTCGGGCGCGGCATGGAAGTTACGCAAGTGGCGCTGGCCGATGCGCTGGCCGCCGCCGCTGGCCTGGTCATGGGTGAAGGCGCCGAAGGTGTCCCGGCAGTACTCGTGCAAGGACTTGACTGGAGCGCGCCTGATTGTCCAGCGCGCTCACTTATCCGCCCGCTCACCGAAGACCTGTTCCGATGAGCAGCGGCACGGTGGTTGCCCTTTCCGGTGGCGTCGGCGGTGCCAAGCTGTCGCTCGGCCTGTTGGGCATCCTGCCTCCCAACACCTTGAGCATCGTCGTCAATACCGGCGACGATTTCGCACACTTGGGATTGAGCATTTCTCCCGACATCGATACCACGCTGTATACCCTTTCCGACCGAGCCAATCCCGAGACCGGCTGGGGGCAACGCGATGAAACGTGGCGCTTCATGGAAGAGCAGGCACATCAGGGCGGCGAAACCTGGTTCAAGCTCGGCGACCGCGATTTGGAGGTACACGCAGAGCGCACGCGTCGCTTGCGTAGCGGTGAAACCCTGAGCGCCATTACTGACGATTTCGCACGGCGTTTCGGCATCGCCGCCGCCATCCTACCCATGAGCAATGATCTGGTCAGCACACGCGTAGTGACCGACCAGGGCGAACTCTGCTTTCAGGAATATTTTGTGCGTCGCCAATGCCGGCCGTGCATCCATGCCCTGCGCTTTGCCGGCGCCACTGCGGCGCAGCCTAGCCCCGGCGCGGTGGCGGCCTTGCGCGCAAGTAATCTCGTCGCGATCGTAATCTGTCCGTCCAATCCATGGCTGAGTATAGACCCGATACGCGCCCTGTCTGGCATGCGCGAACTGTTGCGCGCCAGCAGCGTGCCGGTGGTCGCGGTTTCGCCGCTGGTCGGCGGCAAGGCGGTAAAGGGGCCGACGGCCAAGATCATGACGGAACTCGGTCTGCCCGTGACTCCGTCAGCGGTGGCCCGGCACTATGCCGGATGGATAGACGGATTCGTACTCGATATCCGCGATCATGAATACGCTGATGAAATTCAACTCCCGACGCTGGTCTGCGACACCCTGATGCAAACCGTCGCTGATCGCCAACGCCTGGCCGGCGCCACGTTGGAGTTCGCCGCGACCCTCACAACGGAGCGAGCCGAAGCATGAGCTGCTGGGCCGTCATCACCGTCAAGACGCTGGCCGACTGCAAGCAGAGGTTGGGGACCGTATTGAAGCCGGGAGAGCGCCAGGACGCAGTCCGGCGCACATGCTGGCCGATGTCATCAAGGCGCTGCACGACGCGGCGAGCATCGGGGCAGCATCGCCGTGATCAGCCCAGAAGATCTGGTACTCGGATATCACGTGGTTGCCGACGCCGGCGGCGGCCTCAATGCCGCCGCCGCCCAAGCGTGTCGACTGGCTGCAGGCGAACGGCGCAGTGGGAATGCTGGTGCTCCACGCCGACCTGCCGTTGCTGACCTCACAGGAGATCGATGCCCTGGTCGCGGCCGGACGCCGGCAGGGTCTCGCGTTCGCACCTGACAGCCGGCGCCAAGGCACCAATGCCGTGTTCATGGCGCTGCCCGGCAACTTCAGCTTCTGCTTCGGCGAGATGAGCTTGCAAAAACATTTGGCGCAAGCCACGTCGAGCGGCCGTCGCGCCGCTCTGGTCGACCTGCCCGGCCTGTGTCTTGACATCGATACCGAGGCAGATCTGGCGCTTCTGGCCAACACGCCACGCTACACTTTCATCAATTCATATTTGGAGGAGTCCCGCATGACTAAGACGGGCTTGCGCTTAATTGCTGCTGCAAGCGGCGGAGAGCGACTGGGGCGGGAAGCCTTGGACCTGGCGGACTTCGAGGACATGGATGCCCTCCTCGCCGCAGCCGAAGCGCTGACCCTGGCCGGCCATGGCCGAAACGTCAGCTATTCGCGCAAGGTTTTTATCCCCCTGACGCGACTCTGCCGCAACAACTGCGGCTATTGCACGTTTGCCGAGCAACCTGAGCACGGTGTGCAGGCCTACATGAGCCCGGACGAAGTGCTGAGCATCGCACGCGCAGGTGCTGCGGCAGGTTGCAAGGAAGCCCTGTTCACCTTGGGCGACAAGCCAGAGCAGCGCTATCCAGCAGCGCGGCAAGCGCTGCAGGAGATGGGCTATGCATCGACCCTAGATTATGTGGCGGCAATGGCGACGCTGGTGCAGAAGGAGACCGGCCTGCTGCCCCACCTCAATCCCGGCGTGATGTCCAGAGAGGACATGCAGCGCCTACGCCCGGTTTCTGTGTCGATGGGATTGATGCTGGAGTCTTCAGCCGCACGCTTGTGCAAGCGCGGCGGACCTCATCACGCATCCCCCGACAAGGTACCCAAGGCAAGGCTGGCGATGCTGGCGGCTGCCGGCGCACTAGCCATTCCCTTCACCAGCGGCATCCTCATAGGTATCGGCGAGACACGGCGCGAGCGTATCGAGGCGCTACTTGCTCTGCGCGAATTGAATGACAAATTCGGCCACCTTCAGGAGATCATCATACAGAATTTCCGAGCTAAGCCCGACACCGCCATGGCATCAGCGGCCGAGCCGGACTTACGCGAACACCTGTGGACCATCGCCGTGGCGCGGCTGATTTTCGGCCCTACGATGACCCTGCAGGCGCCGCCCAATCTACGTAGTGGCGAACTCGGCTACTTGTTGCGGGCGGGCATCAACGACTGGGGTGGGGTTTCGCCGCTGACGCCTGATCACGTCAATCCGGAAGCTCCTTGGCCGCATATTGAAGAGTTGAACCGCGAAACTGCCGCCCACAGCCGCCACCTTGTCGAACGACTGGCCCTCGCTCCGGCGTATGCACGTAAGCCGCAACCCTGGGTCGATGCCGCCATGCTTACGCCCCTGCTGCGCGCCAGCGATGCTATGGGGCGGGCGCGCGCCGATGCCTGGCATCCGGGTACAGGCCTGACACCACCCGCCAACGCTAGCGACTGGCTGCAACCGCCCCAGCAGCGAAGCAGCCCCGAACTGCGCCGGCTGTTACAGCGGGCCAGCGGCGGCGAACGGCTTGCGGAACCCGAAATCGTCAAGCTCTTCTGCGCCGAAGGCAACGATCTGCGGGCCCTACTTGCCGGCGCAAACGAACTGCGTGCCGACAGTGTCGGCGCTGCGATGTCCTACGTCGTCAACTGCAACATCAATTACACCAACATCTGCCTGCACAAATGCGGCTTTTGTGCCTTTGCAAAGGGGCGCAGTGCGGAAGCTTTGCGCGGCCCGGCCTATCTTATGGAGCCGGAGGACGTGGCGGCGCGCGCCGTCGAAGCCTGGCAACGGGGCGCCCGAGAAGTCTGCCTGCAAGGGGGCATACACCCCAACTATACCGGCCAGACCTATTTAGATATTCTCACTGCCGTAAAGACGGCGGTACCAGATATGCACGTGCACGCCTTCTCGCCACTCGAGGTTTGGACTGGCGCCAAGACGTTGGGCTTGCCGCTCGCCGACTTTCTGGCCGACTTGAAGGATGCCGGATTGGGTAGCCTGCCGGGGACCGCAGCTGAGACCCTCGATGACGAAGTACGCGCTATCATCTGTGCCGACAAGCTGACCACGCGGCAGTGGCTGGAGGTGATGGCAACGGCCCATGCCGTCGGCCTGAAGAGCACCGCCACGATCATGTTCGGCCACGTCGACCATCCCGAACACTGGGCCCGCCACCTTTTGCATATTCGTGACTTGCAAGAGGAAAGCGGCGGCTTCACCGAATTCGTGCCCCTGCCCTTCGTGCACATGGAATCTCCGCTATGGCGCAAAGGCCTGGCGCGTTCCGGTCCGACCCTGCGCGAGGTGCTCGCCATGCATGCTGTGGCTCGTTTGGTGCTGCATCCGCTCATACGCAATATTCAGACTTCCTGGCCCAAGCTGAGCCCAGCCGGCGCCTTGCTCTGCCTGCAGGCTGGCGCCAACGACATCGGCGGCACATTGATGTACGAATCGATCACACGCGCCGCTGGCGGCCTCAACGGTCAAGAAGTCACGCCGGCGCGTTTCGCCGAAATGGCGGCAAGCATAGGCCGACCTGTGTGGCAACGCACCACGCTCTACCAGCGCGTCGCACCACGGCGCACAGGCAACATTCATCAATCACTCCGGGGAGAACTATCGTGCGCTTCACTTTGATGCTGGGACTCGGCGGTTACCAGGACTACCTCGCGATCGCCAAGGCGGCCGAGGAATGCGGCTGGGACGCCATCTCACTGCCAGACAGCATTTTCTTTCCGAAAATCTCCGAATCCGAATACCCCTACGCCGACACCAGCGCTGTCCGCCAATACCTCTCGGTGGCGCCGGTGATCGAACCTTTCGTTGCTCTCTCGGCTATCGCCGCCGTGACCAGTAGGCTGCGGCTGGTCCCCGGCGTGCTCAAGGTGCCAGTGCGGCAACCGCTGATCCTGGCCAAGGCCATCACTTCGCTGGCGGTGATCAGCAACAACCGCCTCGTGCTTGGGGCCGGCTTGAGTCCGTGGAAGGAGGATTTCGCTTATAACGGCGTGGACTACGACAAGCGCGGAAAGCTCTTCGATGAATGCATCGCCATTGTCCGTGGCGCCATGCGCGGCGACTACTTCGAGTATCACAGCGACAACTACGATTTCGGGCCGATGAAGATGTGTCCCGTGCCGGATCGGCCAGTTCCCTTCATCATTGGAGGGCACGCCCGTCCTGCGCTGGCGCGCGCCGCACGCCTGGGCGACGGCTGGATGTCGGCCAACACTGATTTCGCCGATCTGAAGAAATTGATCGACGAACTCAATGCCCTTCGCGCCGAGCACGGCACCCAGCACCGCGCGGACTTCCAGATCTTTGGCAACGACATGAACGCGCGCAACGTCGATGATTACCACCGCGTCGCAGATCTCGGCGTCACCGACCTGTGTGCCGCGCCTTGGAACGTCTACGATTCGGCCTGCAAGTTGCAAGAAAAACTTGACGGTCTGCGTCGTTTCGCTGACACAGTGATCGCCAAGCTGGCATGAATTCGATGACTGGAGAAATCACATGAGCTTTTCAGAAGACGAATTCCAGCAACTGCGGCGCGATGTGCGCATACTGAAGGACATTGAGGCCGTCAAGCGCGTCAAGCACGCCTACTTTCGCTGCATCGACACTGCGAACATCGAGGAACTCAACACCCTCTTCCATAAGGATGTGATGGTGTATTTCATCGGCGGGACCTACGTGTGGGAGTTGCACGGTCGCGAGGAGTACGTCGAAGCGATCGCCGCCAGCTTCAACAGCAACGTCATCGCTCAGCACAACGGCCACCATCCTGAGATCGACATTCTCAGCGAGACGGAAGCGACCGGCATCTGGTACCTGCACGATAATTTCTACCGCTTCGCCGACATGCACTACGTATGTGGCACAGCGCTCTATCGCGATCGTTACGTCAAGGAAGAAGGCCGCTGGCAAATCATCGAGAGCCGCTACGAGCGTATCTACGAGATCGACGAACTGATGACCGAGCGTCCGCCGGTGACCGCGCAATATATTGCGAAAACCGGCCGGAAAACGACCGACGCGGCCTGATGACGCAGGCGACAACTCCGGCGGAAGAAAAGATATGGGAGACACAATCCTGCCGCCCTCTTCACCACCGTTGAGCAAATCAGTACTGCACGATCACATCCAGGCTGACTAAGTGCGGTTCACCTCGGTACGCCGAACGGCCGAGGCCCACATCCGATATGCTAGGTTAATGCATATCTTGCCGGACAAATTCTTGCCCACAAGGCCACTGTCAGGTTCCCGTCCTTGGCACCAGACCGACCTTGAGTCGCGACAGCGCCAAACGAGCATTCCATAGCCCGATTGCAAGTTTGTGGATTGCAGCTCGGCATTGGACACGGTCAGGTTAACCGGCGTCGAGGCCCAATTGCGGCGGCGGCAACTGAGGTTGCCATCGAGCCAACGCGGCCTAAAACGCGAGGGGCAATGGTTGCCCATCGCCCCTCTGACAGCCGCCGACGGGATCGCCGCCGCCTAACTGAAACTTACCACTTGTAGTTTAACGTCATGCCATAGCTGCGCGGCTCCTGCCAGTTGGCGGTGCGAAGCATGCCAAAGTCGATGCCCTGCATCTGTTTCTTCTCGTCGCTAACGTTCTTGACCCAGATGGCCAGATCTGCGCTGCCTGGTCCACCAACCGGAATGCCGGCCAACAGCAACTTGAAGTTGACGTTGGTAAGCGCAGGTATGCTATCAAGCGCTGCGCTATAGCTACCACCGGCATTAGAGGCTCGCAGATCCTTATTGACCGAGTAAAGGTAGGTCGACGAGACATAAGTGTAATCAACAATCGCGCGCAGCGTGCCCCAAGCCGTCTTGGTCAATCGACCGTCGACTGTCAGGCTGGCCGTGTTCTTAGGCGCGTAGGGCGCGAGCTTGTTGCTTGCCGTGTCGATCAGCGGTCGGCCGGCAATGTTTAGCGCATTGTCGATATACGAACCGTACTTGGTATCGAGGTAACCGTAACTGCCCTGGACCTTCCAGCCTTCGACCGGGATCAGCGCACCTTCCAGTTCCAAGCCCTTGTAGGTTGACTTACCGGCGTTGGACAGAAAGGATTCGGTCGATGCAGGTACCAACTGGGTCAATTGCTGATCGGAGATCTTGTTCTGGAAGATCGCTGCGTTCAACTGGGCACGGTTATTGAAGAATGAGTTCTTGACCCCCAGTTCCACCGACACCGAAGTCTGCGGCTTATAGGGCGTCAGCACCGCTTTGCTGGTCAGTTCAGAACTGAAGCCGCCACTCTTGAAACCTTTGGCCACGCGCGCGTAAAGGTTGGTCGTGTCGCTATACTTGAATGCCAATGCCGCCATGGGCGTTGTGCCGCTGAAAGTCGCGTTGTAATCGACCGGCCCAAAGATGTTGGACTTGAACGGGCCGTCATAACCGGTGGTGTTAAAGCGGTGTGTCCAACCGCCCTTTTCTTCTCTGGTCTGGCGCACGCCGGCGGTAGCTGTCCAAGCCTCGGCCAGCGCATAGTCGAGTTGTCCGTACCAAGCCTTGGTATTGGTTCTCGAGGAGTAGTCGGAGCGAATCGGACCTCCCAAGAATAAATCAAAATTCTGTGCACCCACCGTAGTACCATCATCCTTGAAGTTGTACAGGCCGAGCACGTATTTCAGGCGATCAATGTTGCCGATCCACTGCAGTTCATGCGAATCTTGCTTGTAGTCGGTGAGCCGATCATAGTAAACGTTCAAGCCCGCGAGAAAGCCAGGGAATACGGTGGCAAAATTTACTGGCGTGCCGTCAATATCTTGGCGGTCGTTGTACCTCATCTTGCGCGTTGAGAAGATGTACTTGAGCTCATTCCTGTCGTTGAGTTTGTAATCCGCAACCAAGGCGTGTCCCTCGGTGCGCGATCTTTCGAAGATGCCGGCCGAACCGTTGGTGCTAACCGTGTCGGGCCGCGTCTGCGTAACGTAAGGCAGCATGGCATTGTGTTGTGCATTGCCCAAGGCCGTAACCACGAACGTACCGCCAAACGCGGATGCAAAAGGAAGCCAGAATGTCTTAAGCCCTCCAGACCACCCCTCTAGCGAATAGAGGCTGGTCGGCGCCGGAGTATTGTTGATCTCGGAGTGGTCGTAGGTGTAGTCGACCTTGAAATCCTTGCTGAAGTCCAGCGTTGCAGCGAGACGATATGCTTCCTTGTCCTTGGCACCCAAATCGGGACCCGTAAGGTTTTTGGCCCAGCCGTTTCGGTCTTCTTTGCGATAGCCAACACTGATGCTTGCGATGCCCATCTTTGGCAGGTCAAGGAGACCCGCTCGACAGTGTGTCTGCGGTTACCGATCTCCGCCGACCGAGCCACTCCAGTCGCCGGTTGGGCGACGGCTGACGAGGTTGACCGCGCCGCCTTCGGTGTTGCGCCCGAACAGAGTGCCCTGCGGGCCGCGCAGGACTTCAACTCGTTCGATATCAACAACGTCGAAGACACTGCCCTGCGACTTGCCAATGTACACGCCATCGAGGTACATACCGACTGCCGGATCAACCCAGATGGCCGGCTGGCCGGTACCGGAGCCACGCAAAATTACAGTGGAGATAAGGTCCGAGCCCGGATTGGAACGGAATGCCATGTTCGGCGCCACAGCGTTGAGGTTGGCGATGCCCTCGATGCCCCGCGCTTCCAATTGCGCTCCGCTGATGGCGGTAATAGAAATCGGCACATCCTGCAACTTCTCTTGTCGCTTCTGGGCCGTAACGACGATCGCTTCGAGTTGCTCCTGCGCCATGGTGCCACCGGCGTAGATCGAAGCGATCAGCATCGGCAGTGCCCGGACAACCCATTTTGATTTATTAGTTGCCATCCTGTTTCTCCTCTTCAAGTGAAATGAAGTACGTTGCGCCACCTTGGCAACAACGCGTGTACGTCGGCTCGCCGCAGATACTCAAGCCCCCGCGGGCCATACGCGGCACAACTGTGGCGAGTGTATCGAAGCATGCAAACGCAACATCGTCCATATGGATGAGATACAGCTTTGCATCATCCACAGCTTGAGCAATGCGCCAAGTTCGGGATTTGGTCGCCCACCTCCATCCATTGGCAAGGAATGGCGATATCCCCGACGTTCAGTAACGACAGCAGGGGCGCCACCAAACTGGGAATTGCCAAATATTCTTCCGTGCTCGGCATACTCACAACCTGATTGAGCAGAAGCAATCTAGCGATATCTTTAGCCGACGCCTTCTCATGCCCTTTCGCTACAGCCATTTCATGTGATGGCAATTTACAATGACATCAGCAGCTGGCCGCCGTCCACGCGCAACTCCGTGCCATTGATGGCGCGCGCCTGCGCCGAGGCCAGAAACAGGATGGCATCGGCGACATCCTGCGGCCGGCATTGACGCTGCATCGGATCGCGATCCATGCACAGCAATTCGGCGTCGACCCCCGGCGGAAGCTGCGAGAGTGTCATCGCCGTCAGCACGCCGTCGGGATGCACGCTATTGCAGCGGATGCCGTAACGCTTCTGGCGGCAATGGATCGCCACCGCACGCGACAGGCCGAGCATGGCATGCTTGGATGCTACATAGCCGACATAGTCGGAGCGGGCACTGAGGCCGGTGATGGAGGAAACATTGACGATGGCGCCGCCGCCCTTGCCTTTCATGACGCGCACGGCCGCCTGACAACCGAGAAAGGCGCTGTCGGTATTCACTCGCAGCAACTTGTGCCACTGTTCCAGCGTGGCGTCCTCGATGCTGCCCTTGATCAAAATGCCAGCATTATTCACCAACACATCGAGCCGCTCGTAACGCGCCAGCACTGCCGCAATTACACTGTCCCACTCGGCAGGAGAAGTCACCTCGTGTGGCAGGTACAATGCGCGACCGTCGCCCTGCGCGGCGTTGATCTCCTGAGCCACGGCCGCACCAGCTTCAACATCGAGGTCGGTCACCACCACCTGGGCTCCTTCATGTGCAAAAGAAAGCGCCGTGGCGCGGCCTATGCCTCCGCCACCGCCGGTGATCATGCATACTTTGTCGTGAAACCGATCCATGCTGTTTCTCCCTTGTGAATTCTCTAGTGAGCGCCCGTCAAGCGCCCGCTGCGCGAATCTGATTCAGCGCAAGGTCGTTTGGCGGGTTTTCCACGCACCAAATGCCGGCCGGGTCGTAGATGTACGCTACGCCGCGATTGCAGGAAGTGCAGCCGGACTGGCGCAGCACGCCGTCGCGGAACTTGTTGACCAGGCCGGGATCGTGGATAAGTGCGCGCCAGCACCACGCACTCGAAGCCGTCGCGCATCGCCGTGGTCACGCCCTCCATGGACTTGACACCGCCCAGATAGGCCAATGGCATGGTGACGCCGGCCCGTACCTGGCGCGAATACTCGAGCAGATACATCTCGCGGAATTCGACCTTGGGTGCATTCATCTGCGACAGCTTCAACATGAGGTTGGTGACCCAGCTGCCTTTCAGCACCTTTTGCATCTCCTCCATATTGTGGTTGCTGCCGAAGGTGAGCCAGCCTGACTCGATGTTGCGCCCCGCGCTGAGAACGAGCATGTCTGCGCCCGCCGCCTGCAATGCCTGCGCGGTGACCACACCATCGGCGGCCGTGGCGCCGCCAGGCACGCCATCAGCGACGTTAATCTTGGCCAGCACGGCCAAGTCGTCGCCCACCGCCTGCTTGACACGGGACAGCACTTGGGCGGGAAAACGCACGCGATTCTGGGCACTGCCGCCGTACTGGTCACGACGCTTGTTGGAGAGCGGCGAAATGAACTGGTTGAGCAGATAGCCGTGGCCCATGTGCAGTTCGACGGCGTCGAAGCCCGCTTCTCGGCAGAGACGAGCCGCCGTCACGAACTGACCGGCCACCAGTTCCATGTCCGCCTCGGTCATCGCCCGCTGCCAGATATTACCGCGCAACAATCCGGCCTTGTTGATGCCGGAAGAAGCACTCATCGTCGCGCCGGCCACCTTGCAGGAGGTGACGAAGGAGCCGGCATGGGTGATCTGGAAGGAAATCCTGCCCCCCTCTGTGTGCACCGCCTCGGTGACCGCCTTGAGGTCGGGCAGCACTTCCGGGTTCAGCCATATCTGGTTGGGCAGGGTGCGCCCAACCTTTGAAACAGCGCCATAGGCGATGGTGGTGAGGGCCACGCCGCCGCGCGCCATATCGCGATGGTGCTGCAACAGGGCCCGTGAGGGTGCCCCGTCGATACACATGCCCTCGTTGGCACCGGCGCGAATGAACCTGTTGCGCAGACTGATCGGACCAAGCTGAAACGGACTGAATGGATCCTGGTGCATCGTGTTCATGGGTATCGTTCCGATATGATGGGACCAAGGGGCCAATTCTTCTCGTGCGGCGTGCCGACACGCATCTTGAACCAATGCTTCAGCAAGGCTTTCTCCTGATACAGCGGCGTGCTGGCACTGTAGACCACGCTGTGATCAAGATACATCGGATCGGTGAGGGTGTCCTCGCCCCGACTCATGACTTGCTTGCCCAAGCGCGGCGTACACCTCAGTCTTAGCAAGGGCGCATCTACCTTGCCGTTCAGCACGCGTACCCAGTCGGTACGTCTGCCGACCATTTTCATGTTGCCGGCCAGGTCCACCTCGACCACATCGATCGACTGGCGAAAATCGGGCCGCAGATAGCGCGTACCGAGTTTGACCAGATGGCCCTGGATTTCCTTCATGGCCCGGCGCGCATCGATTCCTTCACCGATATCGGCGTACTGGTCAGCAGGCAGGAAACTGGCCTCGACACTTGCGACTGCGGGAAGTCCCATCAAGGCCAGGGACAAAACAAGACAGCGCAAAAGGGTCCTCATGACTTTCTCCTCTGGTTGTGAACGGTCATCAGGCGACCGGCCATACACCAGTTAGTTGCGTGCCTTGGCTGCGCCTGCCCAGCGCGAGTCCGAGGCCTCGCAGCAGGGCGTTGCGCATCTGCCGCGGGTCGATGATTTCGTCATAGGCCATGGTGTCGGCGCTGCTCCAGGCGCTGTCCGCCACCGCCACCACGAGTTGCTCCAGCGTCGCAGCATCGAACTTAGCGGCGGCGCCGCCGCTGCCGGCGGGCAGCCCGCCCAGCGAAATACCCGGGAAAGCCAGCGTTAGCGTCTGCGCATCGAAGGGGTTCATGGCCATCAGGGAACTTCCGAAGCCGTAGGCCTTGCGCAGCGTCACATGCAGCTTGGGACCGGACAGCGCCGCCTGGGCAGCATACATCCGTGCTGCTGCCCGCAAGGTGCCCGCGCGCTCGGCGTGCGTTCCGGACATGACTCCCGGATTGTCGGCGAGAAAAATTACCGGCAGATGATAGCTTTCGGCCAAACCCAGGAAGTGGGCGGCCTTGCTCGCCGCCTCGGCGCTGATGGCGCCCGCAAGCACCGCCGGCTGGTTCGCCACGATCAGGCAGGGATTACCGCCCAGGCGCAACAGCCCGACGATCATCGATCCGCCGTAGAGCGGCTGCAGTTCGAGACATTCGCCGTCATCGGCAAGCAGGCGTACGACACCGGCCATGTCATAGGACCGGGCAGGATGGCGCGGCACCAGATCGAGAATTCCACCCAGTGAACGCTCGCCGCAATCGCCGACCACTTTGCGGGCGGATATTCCCGGGCATTGCCGGGCAGATGCGCCAGGTAGCTGCGAATCAGGCGACAGGCTTCCTCCTCGTTGCGCACCAGGTTATGCACCACGCCCGATACGCTTGCGTGCATGGTCGCTGCCCCGAGTTCGGCCTTGCTCACCTTTTCCCCAAGTGCCGCCTCGACCAGAGGTGGCCCCGCGGCGAACAGCGTCGCGTCCTCAAGGGCGATGACGAAGTCGCACAGCAAGCCGCTCAGCACCCCATGCCCGGCTGACGAGCCGAGCACCAGGGCCAGCGTCGGCACTTCGCCGGAGAGCCGCGCCAACTCCTGAAGGTCGTTGCCGGCATAGGGGTAACGTTCGAGCGCGTTATCGGCACGAGCACCGGCGCCGTCGAGAATCAATAACAGGGGACAGCACTCCTGCCGAGCCAGGGTCGCCAGACGGAGACGCTTTGCAGCCGTGCCGTGACCTATCGAACCGCCGGCGACGGTGAAGTCCTCGCAGGCAAGCAGGAGCGGACGTCCGTCGAGACGGGCCATGCCTGCCACCAGCGCATCGGCCGGGCGCACGGGCTCGCCGCGATAGCTATGCCCGCCGACTAAGGTGCCCAGTTCGATGAAGCTGCCCTCATCCACCAGGAGTTCCACCATTTCGCGCGCATTGCGGCGTCCTGCACGGGCGCGCAGCGCAAGCTTCTCCGCCCCCCCCATGGCGCGCGCAACGCTACGCCGGCGCTCTAGTTCCGCCAGCGACTGCGCCCAATCTTCAGGTATCTGTGCCATATCGTTGCGGCGGATTGTCGCCCCCACCGTCCTGGTGGGAACCGTCCAATCGGACGATATGATTCTCGAAATTGCGCCTACCGGAAATTTATTAACGATATCTATGCACCATGCGGCAGAGCAGCATCCGGTCGCCCATGATTGTTCAGACGACGACAAGTGCGCCGTCCACTCAGTGCCCTAAGCGGAAGTGGCTACGCCCAAAAGCGTCCGCTCAAAGCCATATTAAGCGGGTATCCACAAGCCGCCCTTTGACTGAGGTCATTTAGAGCCCCTGGATAAAATGGGACGCGCATCCGAAGCATTTTTTTGGACGCGCGCCAACAGGGCTGGGTAAGCAGACTCCCGGCCCAGCTTCAAATTTAGGTCGCTACGGTGCTTAAGCCTTACGCCGAAATTCCCTAAGCGACTTACCATAACGATTGCGGAAGGTGCGGCTGAAGTGGGAGCCATCGTTAAACCCATACTCGAAGGCAATCTCAGTGATGGAGCGACGTTTCCCTGACTGGACTTGCAGGGCGTTCCGGCAGCATTCCAATCGATGCTCTAGCAGGTATTGAGAAAAGGTTCGGCCCGTACCGCGCATCAGCATATGCACGTATCGGGTTGAGATGCCACACGTGGCGGCGATGCTTTGCACGTCCAGTTGGGAGTCGTTCAGGCGCTCACCGATATATTCCAGTAACCGCCGCCGCTGGCTATCGATTGGAGGGGTTGGACCCGCCTCGTCACGGCGTAACGTGCGGCTTCATGAGGGATGTCTGCGATTCTCCAGAATGGCCTGTATTGTTTTCCCGTTCCAGTAACGGGGGATCGTCCGTATGGACGGTTTGAGCAACGGCCGGGAAGACTAAAGTGCCTGCGGCCTCCCTGCTGGTCCGAGAGGAAAACGACATGCCTGCTGAAGCTGAAGTTGTCAGTACCGATCCTGCGCGACTATCGTCGGCATTGAGTGCTTGGCTGGCCGCGCGCCATCGGGATGCCCAAGGAATTTCCATCAGCAATGTCCGCAACCCTGCCCAGGGTTTCTCTAACGAGACCCGGCTGCTCGACCTGCACTGGACAAGGAATGGCCAGCCGCAGATGCAACCTCTGGTTCTGCGCATTGAATCCAGGGAGCCGGGCACCTTTCCCGAGTATGACGTCTCCGTGCAGTATCACTGTATGGAAAATCTGCGCGACAGCGCTGTGCCGGTTCCCGGGCTATTTGGCTTCGAACAGGAAGCTGGACTACTCGGCGCCCGCTTCTACCTCATGGAGCGAATCGACGGCCTGGTTCCGAATGAAAATCCTCTTTATCACGTCGAGGGCTGGATGCATGAGCTTACGCCGGATGGACGTGCCGCTCTGTGGATGGAGGGCATCGACCTTGTCGCCGCAGTCGCCGATGCCGACATCTCCGGCGGTCGGTTCGACTTTCTTGACCAACGGAAATTCGGCGCCACTCCGCTGGACCAGATGCTCGGCTACTTCAGGAACCACATGCTCTGGGCGGAAAGTCTAAACCGGCCCTACCCGCATCTGCATCGCGCCTGCGACTGGTTGTATGCCAATCGGCCCGCCAACCAGCCGGTGGGCTTGTGCTGGGGCGATGCCAAGCTAGGCAATTGCGTCTACCGCGACGGCCGCCTGGTCGCCGCCCTCGACTGGGAAGGTGCCCACCTCGGGAGCCCGGTGGCGGACCTGGCCTGGTGGCTGACCATCGACCGCTGTCTCAGCCAAGGCGATGGCGTGCCCCGCCTGGAAGGCCTGCCAGACCGCGATAAAAGTGTGGCGCGCTGGGAATCCGCTTCCGGCAGACGGGCCGACAACCTTGAGTACTACGAAGTGTTCAGCGCCTTCAAATTGGCCAGCATCATGGCCCGCATCGGCACCGTATTCGGGCAGCGCGGCCTGCTGCCGAAGGGATTCCAGATGGATACGGACAATGGCGCCGCCAATGTACTGGCGATGCTCGGCGCCAAGCACGGCTACTGACGGCCGACGCCTGCCGCTGCGCTAGCGCAGCTTTGCCTCCGCGCGAATCAGGTCCGCCGCGCGCTCGGCGATCATGACCACGGGAGCGTGGGTGTTGCCCGAGGTCAGCGTCGGTATCACCGAGGCATCGACAACGCGCAAACGATCGACGCCGCGCACACGCAACTGCGGATCGACGACAGAGTCCGTATCGCTTCCCATGCGGCAGGTGCCGACTGGGTGATGCACGGTCACGCCGACATCCGCCGCGAAATCGAGCAATTGCTCGTCGCTACATGTCGCAGCACCGGGGTAAACCTCGGCGGCGACCAGCGCTCCCAACGCCGGCTGAGCGGCGACCCGCCGCGCGATCTTCATGCCCGCAAGGGTAAGCCCCCTGTCATGTTCGTTCGACAGGTAGTTGAAGAGGATGCCGGGAGCCGCAGCGATGTCTGGGCTCCGCAGGTGGACCTTGCCGCGCGCCTCGGGACGCAAGAGGCAGGGTGCCATGGTGAGGCCCGGAAACTTGTGCGGCTTCCTGTAAGCGACATCGCTTGGGTTCAGTTCGCCGGTCACGGGCAGGCAATGGAACTGTATGTCGGGCCGCGCCGAATCCGGCGAACTCCTGACGAAGGCGCCGACTTCGGCTCCAGGCAGCGTCATGGCTCCGCGCCGTGACGACAGGTAGCGCAGCACTTCCCAGACTAGCCTGATGCCCTGCAAACGATTGTTCAGACTCGGCACGCCGGACTTCAACCGCCACATCATCGGAATCAGGTAATGGTCCTGCAGATTCGCGCCCACCGACGGCCGGTCGAGCAGAACCGGAATGCCCTGCGCCTGCAGCGCGCCGGCCGGGCCGATGCCGGAGAGCATCAGCAGGCGCGGCGAGTCGATGGCCCCGGCGCTGAGCAGAACTTCGCGGACAGCCTGAGCCTGAACGACGTCCCTGCCCTGCCGGTATTCGACACCGGTCGCTACGCCATCCGTAATCAGCACCCTCGTGCTCAGGGCGCCGGTAATGACCGTTAGATTGGGCCGCTGCCGCACCGGATCGACGAAGGCCCGCGAGCAGGACCAACGCTCCCCGTTGCGCGTGTTGGCCTGGTAATAGCCGGCGCCTTCCTGGCTGGCACCATTGAAATCGGGGTTATGCGCAAAACCCGCTTCGACGAAGGCACGGATGGTGGAATCGCTGACGGGATGCTTGTCGACCAGATCCGACACGATGAGCGGACCGCCGACGCCGTGAAACTCGTTGCACAGGGTCTGCTGATCCTCCGACTTGAGAAAGTAGGGCAGGACGGAATTCCAGCCCCATCCGGCAGCACCGGCCGCCTCCCACTCGTCATAGTCTGCCGCCTGGCCGCGAACGTAGAGCATGCCATTGACCGTGGAGCAGCCGCCGAGGATACGGCCGCGCGGCAATAGCTGGCCGCGCTGATGGGTGCAGGGTTCGGGGTCGCTCTGGTACTGCCAGACATACTTGTCCATCAGGATCATCTTGCCCCAGCCGGCTGGCATGCGCGTCATCAGGTCGCCATCCTTGCCGCCTGCGTCGAGCAACAGAACGCACGCGCCCGGATCCTCGCTGAGCCGGTTGGCCAGCACGCAACCGGCGGAGCCGGCGCCGACGATGATGTAATCGAACTGCATGGCTTCCATGTGCTGTCTCCCGGCTGGCTTCAGATGCTGCGCGCGATGCGGTTGCCTGAATGAATGGCACCCTCAATGTAGCCGACAGCCGCGCCGTCGCCGGCCTGATACACCGGCACGCCGCCCGCGCCGAGCCGCCGCGCCACACTGTCGTCGGCCTGGGTGCCGATGGCCAGCACCACCGAGTCGGCGTCCAACGCGTGTTGAGCACCTTCGGCATCGGTATAGATCACCTGTTGTGACGTGATTTCCTGCACCGTTGCCTGCGCGATGAGTTGAACGCCATGCCTGCCGACATCATCCAGCACGCGCCAGCGCCGCACCAACGAAAATTCGCGGCCGAACTTCTCTCCCTTCTCGATAACAGTGACATCGCGCCCTCGCGCAGCAAGAAACTCGGCCAGTTCCAGTCCGACAAGTCCGCCACCGACGATCACAACGCGATTGCCAAGGGGCATCCACAGGTGCGAAAGTTTCTGCAGCGCCTGCTGACTGCCGGTTGCCCCGATCATGCCGCCGGCCTTGAACAGGGCTCGTTCGGCGAGGTTGAGCTTGTTCCTGGCGATCTCGTCGGCGCGATCGCCGGTGAGCAGCCGGCGCAACTCGTCGCCATTCCACACGTGCTTTGCGCCGACCCCGGAAAGGGCTGCGGCGCGCGCAAGGCGCCGGTAGCGACGATGATCGTCTCGGCTTTCAGGCTCGCCACCAGTGCCAGCGTTACCTCGGTGTTGAGGCGCACTTCGATGGGCAGGCTGCCCACCTGCGCCACCAGGTAGTCGAGCAACGGCGCGTTTTCGGGTGCCGCCAGGGCGGCGAAGAACAGCGTGCCGCCCAAGCGGTCGCTACGCTCGACCAGGGTGACGCGGTGGCCGCGCAGGGCGGCGACCCGTGCCGCCTCCATGCCGGCGGGTCCGCCGCCGACGACCAGCACGCGCTTGGGTGTGGCGGCAGGATTGATGGCGTCCTCGAATTCGTGACCGGTAAGCGGATTGACCGCGCACTTGACGCGTCGGTTGAAGAAGATCTCACTGACGCAGGTATAGCAATAGATGCAGGGTCGCACATCCTGCAGCCGCCCTGCGGCAAGCTTGTTGGGAAGATCCGGATCGGCGAGCAGCGGGCGCGCCATGGCCACGAAATCGCAATGACCGGCGGCCAGCGCCGCTTCGGCGGCCTCGGCATTGAGGCGTCCGGCGACGATCACCGGCACCGCGACCGCCGCCTTGATGGCCTGCGCATAACCGACAAAGCCGCCCGGCGTGTGCACCAGTGGCGCTTCGGTGAAGGCCGCGCCGGTGGTGATGCTGGCGTAGGCAGAAATGTTAACCGCTTGGGCACCGGCGGCCACTGCCAGCTTCGCCGCAGCTTGGGCGTCCACGATGCCGATGCCGCCCGGTGTGCGCAGTTCTTCGCCGTCGAGACGAAGCCAGAGTCCGAAGTCGGGACCGACGCGCTGGCGTATCGCGATCAGGATTTCGACCATCAGGCGAGCGCGATTTTCCAGACTGCCGCCATACTCGTCTTCGCGTTGGTTGTAATAGGGCGAGAGGAAGCCAGCAATGATGTAAGTGTGTGCGGCATGCACTTCCACAGCGTCAAAACCAGCCTCCTGCGCCCTCGCCGCGGCAGCAGCAAACCACTCAGTCATCTGCTGGATGTCGCCTTTGTCCATGACGTGAATCTGCGGCGGCCCCTTAATGCCAGAACGGAGAAAGCTTCGAGCTCGTCCTTGGTCACGGCCTTCATCATGTCACTGGGCTGCTGCTTCGGTATCGAGGGTAACCATAGTGGGCGACCCGCTACCATGTCACGCACTGCAGTCTTGCCGGCGTGCTGCAACTGCATGGCTATCTTGGCGCCGTGGCGGTGCGCACGCGCGGCCACTCCGCGCAGGCCGGGAATGTAATCGTCAGAGGAAACGCCTACTTGGTAGGGTTCGGCCGAGCCGGCCGGGTAGGCGACAGAGCAGACACCCATGATTAGGAGGCCTGCGCCGCCGACGGCGCGAGCCTCGTAGTAGGCCTGGATACGCTCGCCGCAGTAGCCGTCATCCTCGGCAAAATTGGAGCCCATCGGCGACATGACTATGCGATTGCGCAAGTCAAGCTTGCCGATGCGCCCCGGATTGACCAGATGCGGAAAGGATTGTGTAACACTCATGGTGGTGTGTGCGCTTGGGCGATTTGAAGGGTTGTCGTCAGCATTGTTTTGCCGAGCCGGTTCCGGCGAATCGTCCGTTTGGACGGTGCGGTTTGGCATGTACGCCGACTACAGTCGCCTCAATGTTGTCGAAACCATCTGTAGCGCCCCTCTCAACCGTTTCCGTGTTCATGCCCATGACTGCCAACCAAAAGGTCCTGACGCGTGTCGATGGTCACGTGGTGCACGTGACCATCAATCGCCCCGAACGCCATAACGCCATCGACAGCGAGACCAACTTTGCCCTCGAAGCTGCTATTTCGGCCTTCGCCGAGGACGACGACTTGTGGGTCGCGGTAATCCGCGGCGCTGGCGACAAGGCCTTTTGCGCCGGAGGCGACATCAAGGCTATGAACGCCGCGGCCGACGGAGGCGAGCCCTATCGCATCCCGCCGACCGGCTACGGCGGTCTCACCAGCCGCTTCGACCTGAACAAACCCGTAATCGCTGCGGTCAATGGCCTCGCAATGGGCGGCGGCTTCGAGATCGCGCTCGCTGCCGATATTGTCATCGCCGCCGAACATGCCGTGTTCGGCCTGCCCGAGCCCCTGATCGGTGTAGTCGCCTACGCCGGAGGGATGCACCGCCTGCCGCGCCAGATAGGCATGAAGCGGGCTATGGGCCTGCTCCTATCAGGTGACAGCGTGGACGCGCGCACCGCCCTCGACTGGGGCCTGGTTAATGAAGTTGTGCCCACGGCCGAACTCGACGATGCGGTATCGCGCTGGGCGCAGAAACTGTTGCGGGCCGCGCCGCTAGCCCTGCGCGCGACCAAGGAATGCGTGCGTAGCGGCCTTGACCTCAGTCTGGCCGAGGCCATAGCGCGCCAGGACAATGCGGGCTACGCGGCGCTTGAATCGATGCGTAGAAGCCGCGACACGCTGGAAGGCATCGCCGCCTTCGCCGAAAAGCGCTCGCCGCGCTGGACCGGTTCATGAGCGGCAGCATCGGGCCGCTGGTAGCCGCCGATGAGGGTTTCACCCACCAGATCGTCGACACCTTCGCCTCGGTGCAGCACAGCGATTACGCCTGGACAGAAAAGGTCTGCGGCATGGTGGCGGCGCGCGACGGTTCGCTGTCGATCGGCTTCGGCTTTGGCAAATACACCAATCGCGACGTGGTCGACGCCTACGGCGGCGTCTCGCGCGGCGTCGAGCAATGGACGGTGCGCGCCAGCCGCACGCTGTCCTCCCGGGTCGATGACATCAACGTCGGACCCTTGCGCTACGAGATCATCGAGCCGCTCAACAAGATCCGCGTCATCTTGGAAAAGAACGATGTGCAGCCCGTTGCCTTCGACCTCGTCCTCGAAGGCGTGGTGCCCTGCACAGTGGAAGAGCGCGAGGACCGGCGCACGCTCAACGGCTATCGCCACAGCGCCGATCAGATCCGCTATCACCAGACCGGCATCGCCCGCGGCTGGATCGAAGTGGATGGCGACCGCCGCGAGGTCAGCGCGGACGACTGGCTGATGACGCGCGACCACAGTTGGGGCGTGCGCCCCACCGTCGGCCTGCCGCTCGCCGACCTGCCGCCCGATCCGATGGACGGCGCCAACATGAAGGCGCTGGCACTGTGGAATCCACTGCTGTTGCAGAGCACTGCCGGCGACCGCTACGCCTTCATGCACTACTACCTGCTCTATACCGGAGCGGGATTCCGCCACCAGAAGATCCAGGGCGGCTTCGAGTTTGCCGACGGCCGGCGCGAGTTGCTGAGCGACATGCAGCCCAAGCTGCGCTTCGATCCGCGCAACAGGCGCTTCCTCGATGGCGAGTTCCATCTCACCATGAGCGACGGCCGCATGCGCCTGTTGACCGCTCGCGCCATGGGCGACACCGGCTTTCACCTCGGCGCCGGGCTCTACCTCGGCTTCGACGGCAGGCACCACGGCTCCTACCGTGGCAAGCTGCTGGTCGAGGGCGAGCATTTCAGCGATTGTTCGACGCCGGAGAGCGTCGCCCGCCTCAACCAGTTCCGCGATTGCCTGATCGTCGTCACCGACCACGAGACCGGCGCCACGGGTTGGGGCAATTGTCAATCCTACGTCTCGGGCGCCTGGCCCGAGTTCGGCCTGGAGGAGAAATAACATGCACTTTCTGCGCGCCATTGTCTTGCTGCTTGCGGTCCTGGCCACGGCTCACGCCGCCGACCGTCCCAACATCCTGGTGATCATGGCCGACGACATCGGTCCGACCAATGTTTCCGCCTACAGCCAGGGCCTGATGGGGCAGACGCCCAACATCGATCGCATCGCCCGCGAGGGAATGTTGTTCACCGACCACTACTCCGAACCCACTTGCACGCCGGGCCGCGCCGCCTTCATCACCGGCCAGTACCCGATACGTACGGGATTGACCACCGTCGGCCTGCCCAATTCGCCGGTCGGCATCGACAAGCGCGATCCGACCCTGGCCGAGGTCTTGAAGCCGCTCGGCTATGTTAGCGGCCAGTTCGGCAAGAACCACCTCGGCGACCGCGACGAGCACCTGCCGACGGCGCACGGCTTCGACGAGTTCTTCGGCAACCTCTACCACCTCAACGCCGAGGAGGAGCCTGAGCAGCTCGACTATCCGGCGAAGGAACTGGCCAAATACAAGCCGCGCGGCGTCATCGACGCCAAGGCCGGCCCGAACGGCTTTGTCCGCGACACCGGGCCGCTGACAAGCAAGCGCATGGAGAGCGTGGACGACAGGTTTGCCGCACGCACCATCGGCTTCATGGAGCGCGCGGTGAAGGAGAAGAAACCTTTCTTCGTCTGGCACAATCCCTCGCGCAATCACATCTACATCCACCCGCGGCCCGAATTCGTCACTGCGGCGGCCAGGATTCGTCGGAGGAGGACGTCTATCGCGCCGGCATGATCGAGCTCGACGGCCACGTCGGACAGATATTGAAGAAGCTCGACGATTTGGGTGTAGTGAAGAACACCATCGTCGTGTTTACCTCCGACAACGGCCCGATGACCTATCACTGGCCGCAAGCCGGTACCACGCCCTTCCACGGCGAAAAGGCCTCGACCTGGGAAGGCGGCGTGCGCGTACCCACCCTCATCCGCTGGCCCGGCAAGGTGCCTGCGGGCAGCACTTCCAACGGCATCCAGAGCCACCTCGACCTGTTTTCCACGCTGGCGGCCGCTGCCGGCGTCAAGGATGTCGCCGCCGATCTGCGGGCCAGCCACCACGTCTATATCGACGGCATCAACAACCTGTCGCACTGGCTGGGCCAAGGCCCCTCGCTGCGCGAAAACTACATCTACTACAACGAATCGACGCTCGCTGCCCTGCGCTGGCGGCAGTGGAAAGTCCACGCCAAGGAGAAGAACGGCTTCTTCGATTATTTCCGTGAGAGCTCGCTGATCTACAACCTGAAGATGGATCCTTTCGAGCAGCACGGAGGCCTACAGTCCAACGTACTGGCCCAAAAGAAAGCCTGGATCGGCGGCGTGATACGCGACATCATCACAGAACATGTCCGCTCGCTGCAGGAGTTCCCGCCGAGGCAGAAGGGCAACTCGCTGCGCGGCGGCATGGAACTCGTGAAGTAGGCGCACAGATTCGATTCGATGGCCTCGTCGCGTTGCTGCATGCCGTGGCTGCTCGCCGCGACACTGGCCTTACCGCTGCCGGCGCCGGCAGCCGACTACATCGACGAAGCCGCTTGCAGTAGTTGCCACCCGACGCAACAGCAGGCCTGGGCTGCATCGCAGCACGCCCGGGCGATGCAGCCGGCGACGCCGGCCACGGTGCTCGGCGATTTTTCCAGCGCGCGCTGGCGCCATGACGGCGTGACGTGGAGGGCCTATCGCCACGACGACAGGTACCTGATGAAGACAGACGGCAGCGACGGCAAGTCCGCCAGCTTCGAGATCAAGTACGCCTTCGGCCTCGAACCGCTGCAGCAGTACCTGGTCGAGTTGTCCGGCGGCCGCCTGCAAGCCCTGCGCCTGGCCTGGGATGTCAAGCAGCGCAAGTGGTTCCGGCTGTATCCGCAGCAAACGCATCTCGACCATCGCCACCCCCTGCACTGGACGCGCGCCGCGCAGAACGCCAATAGTAATTGCGCCGTCTGCCACACCACGGCCATGCGCAAGAACTACGTCGCGGACGGACGCCGCTTCGAGACGCGCTGGGCCAGCCTCGGAGTGGCTTGCCAGGCCTGCCATGGTCCCGCCTCAGCGCACATGGACTGGGCCAAATCAGAACCGCGATCTGCGGCTGACAAGGGTTTCGCCGCAGCCCTGGCCGGCCCGGCGCAACTCGACAGTTGCGCGCCCTGCCATGCCATGCGCACGCAATTACTGGCTGCGCCCGAACCCGGCGCACCGCTGTTGGACCAGTACCTGCCCATGCTGCTCGACGAGGGCCGCTATTGGCCCGACGGCCAGCAGCAGGATGAAGTGTTCATCTATGCCTCCTGGCTGCAGACGCGCATGCACGCCGCAGGAGTGCGCTGCAGCGATTGCCACGAAGTGCATGGCGGCAAGCTCAGACTGCCCGGCAACGCGGCCTGCGTCGCCTGCCACAATGCGACAGGGCCAAGCGCCGGCAGCCATGTGGATACGCGCGGCCTGCTGCGCAGGAACTACGACTCGGCACAGCACCACTTCCACCGGCCCGGCACCGCCGGCAGCGCCTGCGTCGATTGCCACGCGCCAACGACGACCTACATGGTGGTCGATCCGCGCCGCGACCACAGCTTCCGCATCCCGCGTCCCGACTTGACAGCGGCCATCGGCACGCCCAATGCCTGCAACGGCTGCCACAGCAAACGCGATGCAGGCTGGGCGCAGGCGCAGATCGCGCGCTGGTATGGCAGCTCCGCAACAAAGAAGCCGCACTACGGGCTGGCGCTGGCCGCCGGCCGCAATGCCACGCCCGGCGCCGCCGGCGGATTGCTGTCCCTGGCGGCCGACGCAACACAACCGGGGATCGTCCGCGCCACGGCGCTGAACCTGCTGCGCCGTTATCCCGGCCGGGAAGCCTGGGCTCTCTATCGCCAGTCCCTGGGCGATGTCGATCCGCTCGTGCGTCGCGTTGCCGCCCTCGGGCTGGAAGCCTTGCCGCCGCGCTACCGCATTGGGCCGCTGACGCCACTGCTGGAAGATCCGCGCCGAGCAGTGCGTATTGAGTCGGCTCGCCTGCTCGCCGCCGCTCCCCTGCCCGATTCGACTCGGTCGAGTTTCGAGCGCGCCTTGGGTGAGTATCTGGAGGCTCAACAGGAAGACGGGGAGCGGCCCACGGCCCAACTCGCCCTCGGCGATGTACATGCTGCGCGCGGCGACCTGGTCCGCGCCGAGGCGGCCTATCGCGTGGCCATCGCGCTCGAACCCGGCTTCGTCCCGGCGTATGTGAACCTCGCCGAACTCCTGCGCCTGGCCGGGCGCGAAGACGATGCGCAGCAGTTGCTGCGCACCGGCATGCTCGCGGCACCGGGCCAGGCGGGACTGTACGAGGCCCTAGCCCTTGCCCTGGTGCGCCGTGGCGACAAGCCCGCTGCACTGCACCCGCTGCAGCGGGCCACCCGGCTCGCCAACGCCTCGGCGCATACCTACTACCTTTACGCGCTCGCATTGCACGACAGCGGGCGCAAGCCCGAGGCACGGGCGACGCTGTCGGCAGCATTGCGCAAGCATTGCGGCGACCGCGACCTGCTGCTGATACAGGCCGCCTATCAGCGACAGGACGGCGACACGCCTGGCGCTGAACTGACGCTGGCCGGCCTGGCTGCCATCAATCCCACACGACCCGGCGCTGGGCCAGCGCCCCAGGAGACCAAACCATGATCAAATCCATCAGCCTGATCCGGCGCAAAGCCGACCCGACGCACGAGGAATTCAGGCGTCATTACGAGGAAGTGCATGCACCGCTGGCATTGACCTGCCTGCCCGGGCTGAGGAAATATGTGCGCAACTTCGTCGTCGGCGACGTGTTCGGCGCACCCGCCGATTTCGACGTGGTGTCGGAGTTCTGGTACGAAAGCGCAGACGACGTCAAGGCCAGCCTGGCGTTCTACCACTCCCCTGCGGGCCAGGTGCTGCGCGATGACGAATTCTTGTTCATGGACAAGGATTCAATCCGTGCCTGCCGCGTAGTCGAACACGGCGGAGAAGTCGCCTGATGCGCCCCACCGTGCTTATTACTGGCGCCAGTCGCGGCATAGGCAAGGCCACCGCCCTGGCTTACGCCCGCGCCGGTTACGATGTCGCCATCACCGCCCGCACCGAGGTCGAGGGCCAGCGCCACCAGCACAGCATCAGCGGCCGCGACGGTCAGGCCCTGCCCGGCAGTCTGGCGACGACGCTGCGCGACATCGAGGCCTGCGGGGTACGTGCCCTGGCTCTGCGCATGGACCTGCTCGAGCCGGCGTCGATAGACGCGGCGGCGGACGCCGCGCTCGAACAGTTTTCCCGCATCGACGTGCTGATCAACAACGCCATCTACCAGGGCAGCGATCTCAACGCTCGTTTTCTCGACCTCGATGCCGAAGTCCTGGCGCGCGTCTGGCAAGGCTACGTCGCCGGACCGGTGCGATTGACGCAACGGGTGCTGCAGCAGATGCTGAAGCAGGGAGGTGGTACGGTGATCAACGTCACTTCCGGCGCCGGCGAGACCGACCCGCCGCTGGCCGCCGGCCGCGGCGGCTGGGGCTATGCCTATGGCGCCGCCAAGGCGGCGGTGTCGCGCCTCTCCGGCTTGCTGGCCATCGAGCACGGCGATCAGGGCATCCGCGCCTACACCGTCAATCCGGGCGTGGTCAGCACCGAGGCACTGCACGCCACGCTCGGCGAAGACGGCGCCCTGTTCAAAAAGGTCGGTGCTGCACCGCCCGAGGTGCCGGCGCAGGTCATGCTTTGGCTCGCGACGAACAAGGACGCGCCAGCACACCAGCGCTGCACCATCAATGCCCAAACTTTCGCACTCCAACACAACATCGTTCCGGCCTGGCCAGGAGAACGGCGCAAACCATGAACAGAAGAGAATTCCTCTCCAACAGCGGCACCTGCTCGCTGCGGCCCAACTGCCCCGAAGCGCCCAGGCGCGCGCCCTGGCCTACGGCGACTACGCGAGCCACGACGCCGTCGGCCTGGCAGAACTGATCGCCTGCGGCGAAGTCAGCGCGGGCGAAGTACTCGAAGCGGCGATCGCCCGCGCCGAGGCCGTCAACGCCATCATCAACGCCATGGTGCTCAAGCACTACGAGCTGGCGCGTGCGGCCGTGAGCCAGCCTGCCCGCCGGGCCGTTGCGCGGCGTCCCGTTGCTTCTCGACGGCGGGGTACTGAGCTAAGCGCTCAAATCTGCTGGCGTTCCTCTGCCAGACTGGTGGCCCACCGGTAATTGGCCTTTCCGGCCGGTGAGCGCATCACCTCATCGACGAAATGCACGGCCTTGGGCACCTTGTAGCCGGCAATGTACTGGCGGCAGAATTCGCTGCGCGCCTCCTCGTCGGCCTTGACACCCGGGCGCAGGGCCACCACGGCCACCACCTTCTTGCCGAAGCGCGGATCGCTGGCACCGACCACAGGGCGTCGGCGACGGCGGGATGGCGATGCAGCACTTCCTCCACTTCCTCCGGGAAGATCTTTTCGCCGCCGCTGTTGATGCACTGAGAACCGCGACCTAGCACGACAATGTTGCGGTCCGCATCCCGCCTTGCCGTGTCCCCGGTAGCAGCGTAGCGCACGCCGTCGAGGCTGAAGAAGGTTCTGGCCGATTTCTCTTCGTCACCCCAGTAACCCACGGCGACATTGCCGCTACGCGCCAGCACGCCCTCCTCATCCGGTTCCGCAATCCGATCAAGAGTATGCGCCAAGATGACCAGATCAGGGCGCGCAACAATCTTGATGAAGCCTTCGCCGTTGTCCGGCTTGCTGCCGGCGCCCAGCGTACCGCTTTCGGACGACCCCATGCTGTCGGAAACCTTGGCATTGGGCAGCAGCGCCTGCAATTCCTCTTGCGCATGCTTCGAGAAAAGGCCCCCGCCTGAGCCGAAATGCACGATGCGCGACAGGTTCCAGCGGCCCGGATTGGTTTTCAGCGCGTCAAGCAGCGGAATGGCCATGGCATCGCCGACGACAGCGACGATGTTGACGGCCTCACGCGCCGCAAGATCCCAGACCTTCTCGGCATTGAACTCCACCTCTTCGCGCATCACCACGGTCTGGCCGGCGAGCAGCGCCACCAACGCCGCCCACATGGCGGCGCCGTGCATCATCGGCGCGATGGCCATGTAGCGCAAGGGAAGGCCATCCTTTGCCACCGGACCAATCTCCTCGGGTGATGAGATCGGTCCTTCCTTGCGATAGAAGCCGCCGCCGCCCAGGGCGCTGAAGAACAGGGCCTTGTGCGGCCACATCACGCCCTTAGGCATGCCCGTGGTGCCACCGGTGTAGAGCAGGGAAAGGTCTTCGCCGCTGCGCTGCGGAACATCGTAAGTGACGGATGTGGCAGCCAATGCGGCCTCGTAGGCCGGTCCGGAAATCAGTGCCTCCTTGACACTGGGGAACTCGGGCAGCAGCGGTTCGACCGTGCCGGCCAAAGCCGGTGAGTACAGCAAGGCGCTGAGACCGGCATTATCGTAGATGTAGCGTAGTTCGTCGGCGATGTAGCGGTAGTTGATATTGATCGGAATCGCGCGCAGCTTGCATGCGGCAAAGAATCCTTCCAGATACTCGCTGCCGTTGAACAATTGCAGACCTACGCGGTCGCCGGCGCACGCCTCTGGCCTGGAGGTGAGTGGCAAGCCGGTCGGCGCGCTCGTTGAGTTGGGCGTAGTTGAGGCGGCGTGAGCCGCACACTGCAGCTTCGCGCTCGGGTACGGCGGCCGCGACGAGCTCGAACAGATCCGCAAAGCTGTACGTGCGTTCAAGCGCCATCCTAGATACCTTTCAATGTGGCGAACTCCTGAAGCGGAGCACGTTCAGTGCGTAACCGGCTGACCGCATGTTGATGGTCGGCGTAGCCTAGGGCCAAGCCGCAGAAGAGCATCATGTTTTCCGGCAGGCCGACGAATTCGCCCACTGTCTTGTGCCAGAGCGTCCATGCTTCCTGCGGACAGCTGTGCAGGCCGGCTTCGCGAGCCAGCAGCATCAGGGTCTGGATGTACATGCCCTGATCCGACCACTGCGGCGGCCCCATCTGCTTGTCGAGGCAGAAGAACATCCCGACCGGTGCACCCCAGAACTGGAAGTTGCCGGCGATGAAGCCCAGGCGAGCAGCCTTGTCCTCACGCGCGATGCCCATCGATGCATACATATCCTCGGCGCACTTGGCACGGCGGGCGCGAAAGGGCTCTCCCAGATCGGGCGGATAGATGTCGTAACCGGGACCGTCGCCGCGCGGGTTGGCCTGCAGGCGTTCGCGCATCAACGCCTTGAAACGCAACATTTCTTCGCCGCCGAGCACGTACACATGCCAGGGCTGCAGATTGCCGCCGGAGGGGCTGCGCGCCGCAGCCGCCAGCAGGCGTCGCACCAGTTCGCCGGAAATCGGCGTGTCGCGAAAAGCACGCATGGCGATGCGGCTCTCCACCGCTTCGCTTACGGTCCGCGCCTCGCCATTGTCCTCAGTCTCCATCCCTCAGGCGCCGAGTGCGGCAACGAGTTCCGGCACCGCCTGGAAAAGGTCGGCGACCAGGCCGTAGTCGGCCACCTCGAAGATGGGCGCATCGGGATCCTTGTTGATCGCAACGATCACCTTGGAATCCTTCATGCCGGCCAGGTGCTGGATCGCCCCCGAAATGCCGATCGCGATGTAGAGCTGCGGCGCGACGATCTTGCCGGTCTGGCCCACTTGGTAGTCGTTGGGCACGAAACCGGCATCGACCGCGGCACGCGAGGCGCCCATGGCCGCGCCCAGCTTGTCCGCCAGCGGTTCCAGAAACTTGTGGTAGTTCTCGCCGCTGCCCATGCCACGACCGCCCGCGACGATGATCTTGGCCGCCGCCAGTTCCGGCCGCGCCGACTTGGTCAGTTCGCGGCTGATCAGCTTCGACTGCCCCAGGTCGGCTCCCGCCGGGATGGCTTCGACAGCCGCCGTGCCGCCGCCGTTGGCTGACGCGTCGAAACCCGTGGTTCGCACCGTGATGACCTTGGTGGTATCACTCGACTTGACCGTCGCCAAGGCATTGCCGGCATAGATCGGACGAACGAAGGTGTCGGCATCGATGACTGCGATGATTTCCGAGATCTGTGCGACATCCAGCAGCGCCGCCACCCGCGGCAGGGTGTTCTTGCCGTTGCTGGTGGCCGCCGCAAGGATGTGGCTGTAACCCTGCGCGTTTGCGACGATCAGGGCGGCTAGGTTTTCCGCCGTCTGGTCGCCATAGTGGGCGACGTCGGCCACCTTGACCTTGGCTACGCCGGCGACCTTGGCGGCCTGCTCGGCGACGGCGCCGCAGCCGGCACCGGCCACCAAGACATGAATCTCGCCACCGATCTTCGCGGCGGCGGTGACGGCATTGAGGGTGGCGCCCTTTAGGCTGGCGTTGTCGTGTTCTGCGATGACGAGGAGGCTCATGCGATCACCTTGGCTTCGTTCTTGAGTTTGTCGACTAGTTGCGCGACATCTGCAACCTTGACACCAGCTCTACGCTTGGGCGGCTCGACCACCGTTACCGTGGCCAGCCGCGGCGCGACGTCAACGCCGAGCTCTCCTGGCTTGATGACTTCCAACGGCTTCTTCTTCGCCTTCATGATGTTGGGCAAGGTCACATAGCGCGGTTCGTTCAGACGCAGGTCGGCCGTGACGACAGCGGGCAGGCTGACTTCGATGGTCTCGATACCGCCGTCCACTTCGCGCGTGACCGTGGCCTTGCCGTCGTGAAGCACGACTTTCGAGGCAAAGGTGGCTTGCGACCAGCCGAGCAGCGCGGCCAGCATCTGTCCGGTCTGATTGGCGTCGTCGTCGATCGCCTGTTTGCCCAGTAAGATGAGTTGCGGATTCTCTTTCTTCGCAACCGCGGCAAGCAGCTTGGCCACCGCCAGCGGTTGCAGTTCTACGTCGGTTTCGACCATGACCGAGCGGTCGGCTCCCAGGGCCATGGCCACGCGCAGGGTCTCTTGGCAGACCGCCGCGCCGCAGGACACGGCAATCACTTCCGTGGCAATGCCCGCTTCCTTGAGCCGCACCGCCTCCTCGATCGCGATTTCGTCAAATGGGTTCATCGACATTTTCACGTTGGCAAGATCCATACCTGTGTGGTCGCTCTTGACCTTCACTTTGACGTTGTAATCGACTACGCGCTTTACACATACCAGTACTTTCATTGTATTTCTCCCTTAAACATCATCGACATCGCCCGGCCCCAGCCTGGCAAAGTTGCACAGCACAAAATCCGCCACGCGGGCCTTGTGAAGACTTCGATCCCCCCATGAAGCATCGAGAGCCCAAGCTCGTTTCATGAACATCTGTAAGTCCGTTTCCCATGCGTAACCCATGGCACCATGAACCTGCAAGCCATGGCGCGCCGCCAGCCAAGCTGCATCGGCGCAGGCCAGCTTGGCATGCGAGACACGCAGAGACCGACCGCTACGCTTTCTTGCCATGGCATGCGCTGCCATGTATAGAACAGGCTTGGCGAACTCTATCTTTGTGACGACGTCGGCGAGGTGGTGCTTAATGGCCTGAAAGGCACCGATGGGTCGACCGAACTGCTTGCGCTGAGCAGCGTAATCGACCGACAGATCGAGCATGCGCTGTGCAAGTCCAATCAACTGCCCGGCGACGCAGAGAGCGCCGCGATCCAACGCTTCGGCCCAAAGTCCGCGGCCAAGTTCCGCGTCGGCTACGCGCGTTCGCGCCGTTGGTGTCCACGTCACCTGGCAAAGTCGGCGCGACTGATCGATGCTCGGATTGAGCTCCACTTCGATGCTTGCGCGCGGCACGACATGAACCTCGCCTTGATGGCAAAGCAGCAGCATGTCAGCCAAATGCGCATCGGCCACCAGCGCGTTAACAGGATGGCCGACGGCGATGCGCATCGAACCGGAAGCGATGTTTCGTAGCAACTCGCCGGCAAGCGGCGTCAAACTTTCCAAGCCAGCCAGCAATCCGACCGCAACGTAGGCGGTATCAGCTAGCGAATCAGGAATGCAGTAATAGCCCAGTTCCTGAGTGATCAGCGACCAATCGACGTCATCGCCACCAAAGCCGCCTTGGATCTCCGCGACAGACAGGCTAGTGAGTCCTTGCGCCGCCAGTTTGGCGCGCAACTGCGGCGAGCGACCGACATCAGTCTCCCAAATCTCGCGCAACATTTCCGGTGCCGCCTCGGTCATCAGGAAGCGGCTCGTGGCATCGCGGAAGGCAAGCTGCTGTTCGCTAAACGTAAAGTCCATGGCTTAGGCCTTGGGCAAGCCGAGCATGCGCTCGGCGATGATGTTGCGCTGAATTTCATTGGTGCCTGCGTAGATGGTTCCAGCTTGGGCAAACAGAAAACCCTCTAGCCAGTTGTCAACATCGCCTGCAGCGGGCGCAGCGGGCAGCAGCTCCCCGCGCTCGCCAAGGATACGAAGGGCCGTCTCGTGCATGCGCAGATCCAACTCGGACCAGAATATCTTGTTAGCGCTGGCCTCGAAGCCGGGCTGCTCACCGCGCAGCGTTTTGCCCACCGTGTGGTAGGCGGCCAGGTTGTAGGCCTCGGCATCCATCCAAGCCTGCAGCACCGCCTCGCGCAGGAGCGGATCGCCATCTGCCCTGTCGTGGTGGCGGCGATAGAGTTGTACCAGTTTCTCGGCGGTACGCAGGTAACGACCCGGCGAACGCAGCAGCAGGCTGCGCTCGAACCCTGCCGTGGCCATGGCCAACTGCCAGCCTTGGCCCTCAATACCGATCAGGTTGTCCACCGATACTTTGACTTCGTCGAAGAATATTTCGGCAAAACTGTCCAGGCCGTTCAGGCCCTTGATCGGCCGCACTGAAATGCCGCGCGCCGCCAGCGGCACGAGCACGTAGGACAGGCCATGGTGCCGGTCCGACAGCGGATCGCTGCGGAAGATGCCGAATATCCAATCGGCGAAGAGCGCCCGCGACGACCAGATCTTTTGTCCGTTGATGATGAAGTGATCGCCGTCGCGCACGGCCTTGGCGCGTATCGCCGCCAAGTCGGAGCCCGCCCCATTTTCCGACCAAGCCTGGGCCCAGACATCCTGGCTGGAAGCGATGCGCGGTAGAAAGCGCTGCTTTTGCGCCTCCGTGCCGAACTGCATTAGGGTCGGGCCGAGTAGGAACTGGCCGTTTTGGTTGACGCGCATCGGCGCATCGGCGCGCCAGTATTCCTCTTCGAAAATCAGCCACTCGACAAGGTCGCAACCCCGCCCGCCAAGGGATTCGGGCCACATCACCATGGACAGGCGCGCCTCGAACAGTTGCCGCTCCCAGACGCGGTGCTGCTCGAAACCCTCGCGCGTGTCGAAGCTGGCCAGACGCTCGCGTGGCACGTGTGCCTCCAGCCAGGTCCTGACCTCGGCGCGGAACGCCTGTTGCTCTGAAGTGTAGGAAAAGTTCAATTTGCGACCCCGACTCAGTTTGATGCCTAGCCCGCTGGATAGTCGGTATAGCCTTGTGCACCCCGCGTATACAAGGTCTTCTGATCGAACCCGGCAAGCGGCAGTTGCTCGCGTAGACGCCGCACCAAATCCGGATTGCCGATGAAATGGCGACCGAAAGAAACGGCCTCGCCGCGCCCCTCGCTAAGAGCCTTAGCAGCGCGCGCCGCATCAAAGCCGTCGTTGAGGATCAGGCCGCCCTTAAAGTGGTTGCGCGCCATGGCAAATGCATCGAAACCCTTCACTGGGGAACGCATCACATGCACATATGCGAGCCGCAGAGGAGCGGCACCGGCGAGCAGTGCCGTATAGGTTGCTGCAGGATCGGGATCAACGATGTCGTTGAAGGGATTGCCTGGGCAGATGCGCATGCCGACGCGGCCGCCGCCCGCAATCCCGCTAATCGCTCGCATTACTTCAATGACGAAACGGGCGCGGTTATCGACGGTGCCACCGTAGGCGTCGCTACGCTGATTGCTGTTGACGGCGAGGAACTGCATGGGCAGATAGCCGCTCGTGCAGTGCAGTTCGACCGCGTCGAAGCCGGCATCCAGCGCGCGTTGCGTCGCCCGGGCGTATTCGGCGACGACGCCGGGAATTTCTTCGAACAAGAGCGACTGCGGCAGGTCCTGGTCCTGCATGCCTGCAGCGTCGGTGTAGATCTGGCCGGAGGCGCGTACCGCCGAGGGCGCGACAGTCCGGGCGCTTGGGGGTTTATTGAGGTGCGAGCCAACACGGCCACAGTGCATTAGTTGCAGGGCGATGAGGCCGCCTTCGCCATGGACGGCGGCCGTGACTTCACGCCAGGCCGCAACCTGTTTGTCATTGTAGATTCCTGGGGTCCGGCTGTAACCGAGGCCGTGCGGCGAAGGCGCGGTACCTTCGGCGACGATCAGTCCGGCGCTGGCGCGCTGCCGGTAATACTCGACCATCAGTGCCGTGGGAACAGCCGCGTCATCGGCGCGGCTGCGCGTCATCGGCGCCATGACGACGCGGTTGGCGAGTCTCAGTTCGCCTAACTGGATGGGATCGAAGAGTGTGGTCATGACTTAGCGCACGCGGATCTTCGGCGCCGGCGCGCCGCGCCGCATGGTCTCGAGGAACTTCTGCAGCGGCGCCGGCGGCGCCACTTCGGGAAGCTTATCCTTGTCCGGGCGCGCCGCCCAGAACTCCTCCCATGATGGAAACAGTTCATGGTAGGCGCCGTCGTATGGTTCGCGTCCCGGCCAGCGCATCTTCATGCCGCCGATTGGCGGCTTGTTGAGATCGGTGGCATACCAGTAGCAGGGCAGACGACGGCGAAACAGCCAGCGGCCGTCTACACGCTGGTAGTCGTCCCAGTAGATCATCTGCATGATCACCCACTCGCCGCCGCACTCGTGCTCGTTCTTTGAGTAGAGCACGCCGACTGCATTGTCAGCGTCGCGGAACTCAACGATGTGCTGCCCCAGATGGTGAGATGTGCCTGTGAATTGGTTGCGTAAGGTCTCATCGAGCCAGACCTTGAGATGAGCGCGCCCGCTCTTGTCTTTGCTGACGCGGATATCCGGCGCGAACAGATTCACGTGTGCGTCGAGGTCGCGCATATCCAGCGACAGAGAATACTTGCCTACCAGTTGGTGGATTTCCTCCGTCGATTCGAGCCGATCAATGCGCATCGCCAATTGCTTGATGTCCATGAGGCTATCCTTGGGAGAAATTCTTGGCAACACTTGCGCGCAGTTCACGCTTAAGCAGTTTGCCGGACGGGCTGCGCGGCAAATCGTCTGCCGTAATAATGATGTGCGCCGGCACCTTGAAACTAGCCAGTCGTTGCGCCACGTGCGCGACCAGTTCGACCTCGCTTGCCACGGCTCCCGGACGCAGGTGCACCACTGCGGCCAGCACTTCACCCAAGGTCTCATCTGGCACCCCGAAGGCAGCGACCTCCGCCACCGCGGCATGGCTAATCAGGCAAGCCTCGACCTCATTTGTGGAAATCTTCTCGCCGGCGCGATTAACGATGTCCTTGATGCGGTCAACGATGAAGATGAAACCTTCGGCATCGACATAGCCGATGTCGCCACTGGCGAACCAGCCGTCGTGCATCACGGCCGCCGTGGCCTCAGGGTCGCGCCAGTAGCCCAACATCACGGTGGGCCCGCGAAGCCAGATTTCTCCACTCTGCCCGCGCGGCAGGAACCTGCCCTCCGCGTCTGCGCTGGCAATTTCGATGATCGGCGACACTTGCCCGGAACTGCCGGGCTTGTAGAAATAGCCTGCACCAGAACTCGATGCGCCGAGCCCATTGGTTTCGGTGAGCCCATAGCCAGTGCCGGACAGAGATTTGGGCTTGGTGGAGCGGATGAGGTCGATCACCCGGGGCGCCACGGCTGAACCGCCCAGACCAAAGGCACTCAGACTGCTGGTATCGGTGCCCGCGAAAGATGGCGACGACAAGAGTTGAAGTATCATCGCCGGTGAACCGTTGAAGGCAGTACAGTGCTCCGCAGCGATCAGGCGCAGCGCTTCCTCCGGATCCCACTTCCAGGTCATTACCAGGCGACGTCCGGTGCGCAACGCGGCTAGGAACTGAAATTGCAGGCCGCTGACATGGAACAGCGGCACCGCCATCAACGTCGTCGGCGCATATCCTGCCGCGATCATCGCCTGAATGATATCCGGCGAGGTCATGCCCGCAAGAGCCCCCTGAAAATCGTAGTTGGAAAGTGCCTGGCAGACGGCGCGTTGCGTCGACAGCGCGCCCTTAGCTCGACTGGTCGTACCCGAGGTGTACAAGATCAGCGCCGGATCCTCTGGAACCAAATGCACAGCCGGCACCTCCTGCCCCGCACCCGCTGCAATCATCGCCTCGTAGGAAGCCGCTGCCGCGTCTCCAACCCCGGCATCGGTAACCACAGCGCTGATGCCGAGCGCCGCCAGTTCACCGGCCACGGGCTCGAAACGCTGGGGGTCACAGAAGTAGACCTTGGGCGCGCTATTGTTCAGGCCATGCAGCAGTTCCTCACGCCGCCCCCAACTGTTGAGGGGTGCAACGATTGCACCGAGGGAAGCGGCAGCTAGGAACGCCGCCATCCACTCCGGGCGATTGCGCATGGCGATGGCTACGCGGTCACCCTTCTCGACGCCGAAGCGCCGCGCCAACTGAGAGGCGAGAGCATCGGCCTCGGCGAACAAGCGGTCAAAGCTCCAGCGCTGCTGTTGCAGTACGACAAACTCGCGCTCGCCAAACTTTCTCGCCGGCGCCAGCATCTCAATCAGATTCTGCGGAGCGTTCTTGAAGACGCGCGATCGGCGACCATTGATCGTCTGCTCTGCTGTTTCGAAGGGTGCGCCAGGTGCTGTCAACTGAGCCCAGGCAGCGTCTATCTTGGCCAGCAATTCGGCGCTCATATGCTATCCTCGACCTTGCTACAGTACTTTCTACTCAAGCGTGCCTCCCATCTCAGTCGCGTTTTTGAGCAGGCTCTCAACCACGTATTGGAATACCGGCGGCTCGCCGCCGCCATGGACATAGAGATTCGACCCAGCCGTGTAGGCCAATTCCGGTGCCGCCAGCATTAGGCATGCGTTGGCGACGTCCGTTGGGGTCGCCATTCGCCGCATGGGAATAGTGGCGGCGACGGCCTCCGACACTTCCATGGAACCGTAATGCACGTCAGCTTGGTCGGTATGCACCAGACCAGGACTCACCGCAGTGACCCGCACCCTGGGCGACCACTCCTGGGCGAGGCCCCAAGCCAACATGGCGATACCGGCCTTGGCCGCGGAATAGGCGGCGGTACCCGGAGCCGGGCGCAGCGCACCTATGCTGCCGATGAAAATGATGGCCCCTCCCTCAGCCTGTAGCTGCATGATCGCGTTTGCCGCCTGCGCAGCGTTGAGAGGCGCGATCAAGTTGAGACGAATGATTCCTTCATGAAATCTTGGCGAAGCGGTAGCGGCAGCCACCGAAGGACTGCCACCAGCATTGTTGACCAGCACATCGAGGCGTCCGTGGCGCCGCATCACTTCGGCCAGAAGTGTTTTGATGGCCTCGGCCTCACGCACGTCGCAGGAGATGAACTCGGCGTTACGACCGCCGGCGCTGGGAGCCTCGACGGGCGCGTTGCGACCGCAAACAATCACGGTGGCGCCAGCACCGAGGAACCCCTCGGCGATACCGCGACCGATACCTTTCGTACCACCCGTCACCAATACGACCTGACCAGCATAATCGAATCTCACAGACATAACGCTGCCCCTCATTCTTGCTTGCTCTAGTTTAGGTAGTGGACAAAACGGCCTCGTCGTCTGAATGGACGATGGCCCGGCTCAAACGGTATCCCCATCAAGGTGGCGCGCCTTACCAATGATGCGGGCGGGCGGGGGTCGATGCCGGTGCTGTCCAGGCCTCACTAGCTGTGGCCAACCAACACCAGTCCGAATGCCACGACACTATTCAGCACGATACGCACCAGGTTCGACTGTTGGCGCGCACAGGTCCTGGAATAATCGCGCGCAAACGGCACGCACAGTGTTGCGGTTTGGTCCCAAGGTCTCTGCCGCCTCTTCCAGAGAATATCCGTTAGCCGGTTCGATGGCCAAGGCATTCTCCGCCGGGTTTAGACTGAACAGTTGCCTGACAACGCTGTCTCGCGCCTGCGTGCGCGTCTCGGCGTCGCGCATGAAGTGCAGTGCCAGCTGGTCTTCGCCGCCTGCCGGTCCTGCGCTGGCATGCATTGCAGCTCGAGGGCGACCGTGCCCGAGCGCAGAGTCACCGACAGGGTCTCGTTTACCTTGAACTTCACCGGATACAGACGTGCGACCGGTTTGCGTATAGCCGTCTGCAGAATGCAATTGTCACGGGCTTTGTGGGCTTTCGGATGTCCACCGTTCAGCCTGCGACGCCCCCAGCCTTGGCCAACTGTTCCGCGTTGGAGTTCATCTGCGGCATGCGTCCGGCCTTGTCGAACGTGATGGTCACCATTGTCAGAAGCCCAGCGCCTGTACATTGCGCGCGCGCAACGGCTAGCTGCGATCAAACTACATGGAGGCCCCACAAGTACGGCAACAACTGGTCCAGCCGCTCACGATCCCCTGCGTGAAGGGCGCTCCTGCTTCTGCAGGAGGCATGCGAGAGGGAAAGATCGAATGGTCCGGCGTGCGGATAACAACGGCAAAAATCGTGGCAAACATCGTGTGGCATGCACTACGTCACGCAATTAGGCTCGTGCCGCCATTAGGAAATGGACGGGATGTCCCCGACCGTCACCACTTCGTCACACGGCACGCCGCAGAAGAGGCAAGCAAGATAACCGGAAAAGTAGTATTCGTTCAATGACCGTTTCAATGGCCATCAGAGCAAGCCAAGGTCTTCGGCACTTAGCGAGCGCATGATCAAAGTCGCATATTTGGCGCCGATTAGATCGCGAATGCGCATCAGGGTCGGCTGCTACTTCTGCGCTGCGCATCGAGTGGCGCGACGTAGAGCAGGCCGATCATCCTGCCGAACTAGTCAACTGTCGCAAACGCGCTTGCCGCGCCTGAAATCACGCCTCTGTATCGTTGGCAGTCGCATATCAAGGGACGCCGACACATACAAGGCAAAGCGTCACTCCCGATGTCCCGGACCCTTGCCGATGGGTTTTGATGTGAAGTGCATGTCCTTGGGCAATGGACGTATTACTTAAGCAACCTTTCGTAATAGCTGGATCGAATGCGCCATTCTCCTTCTAGACGGACGTACTCGTCCTCATAGAGCGCCGTCCCTTCACAAACCTTCTGCACTTCCAGGTTGTAGAAAATATCCTGCAGATACCACAGGCCGGTCGCCGTATGACCATTGACCGTGATCTCCGGCAGGTGGCCGTGATGCATGCCGAACTTGGTTTCGGTAAAGCCAAGGCGGAAAAATTCCTCCAGTTCCGCCTGCCAACCTTCGCGACGGATGTCGTATGTCGGACTGCGATAATGTATCCAGGCATCCGGCGTGAAGACCTGCTCCAGCGTCTTCAGGTCACAGGTATCAATGGAGCGGAAGTAGCGGGCTTTAAGCTGCTTGATCAGTTCTATGGATTCGAGGTCGATCACTTCAGATTCTCCGGTGGGGACATGGCACCGACTGCGACGGGCGCAAAGGCCTACTTACGCAGATTCTCGGCGGTCATGACCGCATTGTTGCAGGTGAAGGCGAGACTGGGATAGTCCAATCGGATGATGAAATTGATAGCTATCTTCTCTAAGGTCTTCCCTTGATCATCGCGGTGGCCCGGTTGTATCGGAAAACTAATACCGGAATCCGTTCATATGGGAGGCACAGCATGAGATTCGCAAATAAGGTCGCTGTCATCACCGGTGCCGGGCAAGGGATGGGACGCGCCATCGCGCAGCGCCTGGCACGCGAAGGCGCCAAGATCGTGGCTGTCGACGTCAAGGAGGCCGGTGTGCGCGAGACGCTGGATCTGATCGGAGCCGACGTCGGCATCGCCCGCATCTGCAACATCGCCGACAGCGCTGCGGTGCAGGCACTGTTCGCCGAAGTCGATGAAAGGTACGGTCGCCTCGACGTTCTAGTCAACAATGCCGGCATCGGCAGCGCAAGGAAGGACGGCTATGACAAGCAGGTCGCGCGGATTGCCGAGCGCAACGCGCAGATCGCGCGCGGCGAGACGCCGACGGTGTTTCCCGATATCACCATCGACATGCAGGACGAGGGCTGGCACGGTGTCCTCAATGTCAACCTGCACGGTAGTTTCTACTGCATACGCGAGGCCCTGCGCGTAATGACCAGGCATTCGATCAAGGGCTCGATCGCCAATATTTCGAGCACCTCTGCGATGTCGGGAGAAGGCGCGCCGCACTACGCCGCTTCCAAGGCTGCCTTGATCGGTCTCGTGCGCAGCCTTGCGCGCGAGTTGGGTCCTCGCGGCATCCGCGTCAATAATGTAATGCCCGGGCCGGTCAACACGCCGATTATGGGCAATGTGCCGCAAAGCTGGAAGGACTCAATGATCGCGGCGATTCCATTGGGGCGAATTGCCGAGCCGGACGACATTGCCAACGTCGTCGCCTTCGTCGCCTCGGACGAGGCCGCGATGATCACTGGCGCCGACATCGTCGCCAATGGCGGCTCTTACTTCAAATAGGTAGACCCAAAATGAACGACGTTACGCACGGCCATGACGGCTCAGCCGCATCCGCCGCCTTGTCGCCAAGGAAAGGACTCTTGGTCCTCTTTGGCTTGGTAGTGGTGATAGGCGCGTTTCTGTGGATCACGCACCTACTCGGCATCACCGAGGTCTGGGTGGCATTCCTGTTCCTGCTCTATTGGGCGGGCTTGAACCACGCCCAGATGGGAATGCTACCTAAGGCAATCGTCGGAGCGGTCGTAGGCCTATTGATCGCCTATTCGCTCCAGCAACTACCCTTGAGACTTGGCAACGCGGGGCTTGCCGTATTTCTCGCCATCATTTTGGTACTCGTCTATTTTCAGATTGTGGGTTGGCTGACACTTGCGGTGAATATGTCGACGATGCTCTTTCTGACCGTCGCCACGATTCCCCCATACAGGCCGCCTTCGACTTTCCGGCCTTTTGATGGGGCTGGGTGCCGGTATTCTCTATTTCGTGGGCCTAGTGTGGCTTGCCGCGCTGTTGCATAAAAGAAAGCCGGCGCGCAATTAGTCAACAAGGAGAAGAACCGTGGGGCAATCTAAACATTACCAAGACGCCGTAGCACTGAATACGTTGGTCTCAGAAAGCTTCGGCCCGTGGAGCAACAACGTCAAGGTTACCCAGGAAATGATCAACCATTTCGCCGAACTCTCCGGTGACCACACCTGGCTGCATGTAGATGTGGAGCGCTGTAGGAAGGAGAGCCCCTTCAAAACAACCATCGCCCACGGCTTTCTGTTGCTGTCGATGCTCTCACGCTTCAATTCCCTGCCCGACGTAACAACACTAGTGACTGGCTACAGGCACATGATGAACTATGGCTCAGACAGGTTGCGCTTCCTAGGCGCCGTCCCGGTCGATAGCGAGATTCACGCCCGCAGCCGCATCAAAGAAATCGAAGTCAGCACCAAGAAGACCAAGATGGTGGCAGAGACCCACCTGCACATTGTCGGCCAGGAGTCGGCAGCGCTGGTGTACGAAATGATGTTTGTCTATCTCTAGCATCGAAGCTGTGCCGCCTCAGGACCGGCGCACGTTATCCTTGAGCATCGTCAGGAACTTGTCTGTAAATGGCGGGTTCATGCCCAATACATTTCGCGGGTCCCACCAGCCGGCGCGATACACGCTACGCGCATGGCTGAACTCGGCAAAGCCTTCCGGTCCATTGTAGTGTCCCATGCCTGAGGCGCCCACACCGCCGAAGGGTGCATCATTTATCGCGACGTGGAGCATCACGTCGTTGACCGTAACGCCTCCTGATAGCGTGTGCCCAAGCACATATTCCCGCTCGGTCGCGTCGTCGCCAAAATAATAAAGCGCCAGCGGTCGCTCGCTGCTGTTAACGCCGGCGACGACGTCTTCGATACTGTCGTAGCCGACCACGGCCATCGCCGGGCCAAAAATCTCTTCGCGCGCAATACCGCTGTTGGCCGGCGGATCGATCACCAGCCGCATCGGCCGGCGGCGGTCGGCGGCGCCATCATCGGCAGTGCCCGCCGCCTCCACACGGGCACCTGCGGCACGCGCCTCTTCGATCTTAGCTTCAACGCGTTGCATATGCCGATCGTTCGCTACGCAGGTCACGTCCGGGTTGCCGCTGATGCGGGGAAACATTGAAGTCCAGCGCCGCTTGAATTCAGCCACAAACGCATCTACCCTCTCACGCGGGACGTATATGGTGTCTGGCGTCACACAGATTTGCCCGTTGTTCTGCGCTTTGCCCACAGCAATCCGCTCGACCGCACGCGACAGGTCGGCGCTGCGACCAATGATGGCAGGCGAGTTGCCGCCAAGCTCGAGGGTCAGCGGCACCAAGTGCGCCGCAGCCTCGCGCATTACGCTGCGCGCGATTGCGGCGCTACCGGTGAAGACCAAGTGATCAAAGGGCAGGCGCGTGAATGCCTGGGCGACGCCGACTCCACCCGTGACCACCGATAGTTCGAGTGGATCGAAATACTGTGCAACCGCATCGGCAAGCCATTCGGATGTCCGCGGCGACAGGTCGGAGGGTTTGACCATGGCGCGGTTGCCGGCGGCGAAGACGCTTGCCAGCGGTGCAAAGATCATGAACAACGGTCCGTTCCAGGTGCCCGCTACCCCGACCACACCCTTTGGCTGGTAACGCACTTCGGCGCGGGCGCCGAACAGGTTGAAGGGAAACACGCCACGCCGCCGCTGCGGCCGCATCCAGGCATCGACGTGCTTTTGCGCGTACTTGAGCGTCGTGATCGGCGCCTGCACGTCAAGCATGATCGTGGCCGCCGGATGGCGTCCGCCGAAATCCGCCGAAATCAATTCGCAGATCGTGTCGCAATTCGTCTTCAGTAGCTCGACGCTGCGGCGCAGGCGGTCACGGCGAGTTGCCGCAGCTACCGGGCCCTCGGCAATGAAGGCGCTGCGCTGCCGCAGCAGATGCGCCAGCATTTCCGTTTCCGTCGGTGATTCCGCCAGGGCGCGTTCGGGCATTTGCTGAACTACATCGATTACTGTGGAGGTACGCCGTAACCGTCCAGCACCGGCCGGTGCTTATCGTCGAAGTACTGCGACAGAGTGGCGTGCATGTCAGCGATGTCCCATTTGCCGCCCTTCGGGTTGTCATAGGAAACGTCCAGCCGTGGCCGTTGCACGATGGTGACACGGCCACCCCAGACCACGAACAATTCGCCGGAAATATGGCCGGCTTCCGGAGGCGAGATAGCCGACCAGCGGGGCGACGTTGGCCGGATCGAAGACGTCGAACCCTTCCGGCGGCTTGGCGAACATCGCCGCATGCGGCATGTTCTCGGTCATGGCGGTACGCCCGCGCGGCAGGATCACGTTGCAGGTGACACCCATCTTGAGCATCAGGGCGGCAACTCCGAGACTTAGCGCCGCGATGCCCGCCTTGGCCGGTGCGTAGTTGGGCTGGCCCGGCGACGCGTAGAGCATGGCCTCCGAGGAGGTGCTGACCAGGCGGCCATAAACCGGACCGGACTTTGCCTTCTCGCGCCAGTACTTGGCGGCATTGCGCATATTGACGAAATGCCCGCGCAGGTGAACGCGCACCACGGAATCGAACTCGTCGTCGCTCATGCCGTAGATGGTCTTGTCGCGCGTATAGCCGGCGTTATTGACCATGATGTTCACGTCGCCGAAGGTATCCAGCGCCGTCTTGAAGAGATTGCCGGCGGCCGCGGTGTCGGCACAGTCGCCGAGCACGGCGATCGCCTCGCCACCCAGCGCCTTGATGTCGGCGACGGTCTGCTGGGCCGCTTCGGCGGCCTTGGGCAGGTCGATGTCATTGATCACGATGCGTGCGCCCTGCCGCGCCAATTGCAGCGCCTCCTCGCGCCCCAGTCCCTGCCCTGCGCCGGTAATGATCGCGACCTTGCCTGTCAGATTGCCCATGCTGTTCTCTCCTTGTGTCAAATGCGTTCGATGATGGTTCCGGTGCCGACGTTGGCGCCGCAGCACATGGTGATCAATGCCGTCGTCTTGTCCAGCCGTTCCAACTCATGAAGCGCGGTACAAATCAGGCGCGCGCCGGTGGAACCGACCGGATGGCCCATCGCCATGGCGCCGCCATTGACGTTCACCTTGCTCATGTCGGCGTCGTACACCTGGGCCCAGGAGAGCACCACGGCAGCAAATGCCTCGTTGATCTCAACCAGGTCGATGTCGCTCAGCTTCATGCCACTGCGCTTGAACAGGCGTGCGGTGGCGTCGATCGGACCATCGAGGCCATAGTGGGGGTCGGCACCGACGACGCAGTCGGTGATGATGCGGGCGCGCGGCTTCAGGCCGCGTTTCTTGGCCTCGGCGGCACTCATCCAGAGTACGGCTGCGGCACCGTCGGAAACCTGCGAACTGCTGCCTGCGGTGGTCACCCCCCCAGGAATCATGGGCTTCAGCGCCGCGAGGCCCTCCATGGTGGTATCGCGCAAGCCCTGGTCGCGTGTCACAAGGCGGGTAGCGCCGGTGGGCTTGCCATCCTCGCCTAGCACCGGTGCCTCGATGGGGACCACCTCACGGTCGAAGCGTCCCTCGGCCCAGGCCACCTTGGCCCGGCGCTGCGATTCACAGGCCAGGGCATCGGCCATCTCGCGTGTCAGGCCGCGGTTCTTGGCAATACGCTCGGCCATCTCGAATTGGGTCTGGGCGGTATCCCAGGGCCAGTCTTGCGGTATGAAGTAGCCGGGGCCATTGATGACGTTGGAACCCAGCGGTACGTGGCTCATCATCTCGACGCCGCAGGCGATGCCGACATCCAGCGATCCGGCGCCGACGAGGGCCGAGATCATATGGTTGCAGGCCTGGGCGGAGCCGCACTGGGCGTCGACGGTATAGCCGCCGGTGCTGTAGTTCTTGCCCATCGACAGCCAAGCCTGGCGCGTAATGTTGTTGGACTGCTCGCCGGCCTGCGTGACGCAACCGCCGGCAACCAGGTCGACGTCGGCATAGTCGATGCCGGTGCGGCGTACCAGTTCCTCGAAGGTTGCCGACAGCAGCTTGGTCACGTGCAGGCCGGAAAGTTCGCCGACGATGGGTTTGCCGCGGGCAATGGGCGTCCTGCACGCTTCTACGATGACTGCTTCTGCCATGTCTTGCTCCTGTTTATCATGAATGAATGGGGTGCGCTCAGAAGCCCAGCAGGCTTGCGTAACGATCCCGGTGGAAGGACGCGTCGCCGAGCAGTTGCTGCTGCACGCGGGCGCGCTTGAGATAGAGGCCGACATCGAGTTCGTCGGTCATGCCTATGCCCCCATGCATCTGCACGGCCTCGTTGCTGACAAGTTCCAAGGTCTCGCTGACCTTGGCCTTGGCCAAACTGGCCAGAACGGGGAGCTGCGGGGAGTTATCGTCTATCGCCGCCAAGGCCGCCAACACCGTACTTCGGCTCATCTCAAGCGCCACGTGCATCTGCGCCGCGCGGTGCTGCAAGGCCTGGAAGGAACCTATCGGCACGTCGAACTGGATGCGTTCCTTGAGATAGGCCACCGTGGTGTCGAACAGCCAGCCGGCGGCACCCAGCATCTCTGCGCTGAGGCAGACGCGAGCGCGGTCGAGCACTGCATCGAGCAGTTCCCCACCCTGCCCGACCTGCCCGAGCAGCGCGCCTGCTGGAACACGGACCTTTTCGAAACTGATTGCCGCCATGTTGCGGCTGTCGACGAGATTGCGTTTCAGTTTCGTTACCCCGGCCGCCCCGGCATCGACCAGGAACAGGCTCAGGCCCTCGGCAAATCCGGGACTACCCCCGCTGCGCGCGACGACTACCAGTTGATCGGCAATGCCGCCGTCGACCACGAACGACTTGGTGCCGTCGAGGACGAAGCCGTCGCCACTCGCCACTGCCCGCATCGCCACGCCGCGCGGGTCATGCCGCGACTTCTCGTCTAGGGCCAGCGCGAACAAGGTCTCGCCGGCGATGACCCCCGGCAGCTTCTGCGCTTTTTGCGCCTCGCTTCCGCCAAGCATCACGACGCTGCCGCCAAGCGCGACCGTCCCGAACAGCGGAGTGGCGGCGAGACAGCGGCCGGCCTGCTCGAATACCGCGCCCAGTCCCTTGTAGCCGAAATCGAGGCCACCGTGGGCTTCGGGAAAAACGATCGCGCTCCAGCCCAGATCAACCATCCGGCGCCAGACTTCGGGCTCGTAGCCGAGATCATCCTTGCTGTCGCGCAGCCTGCGCAACGCGGCCGGGGGCGTGTACTGCGCGAAAAAATCGCGCGCCGTATCGGCCAGAAGTTGCTGTTCGGAATCAAATAACATTGCCACGTTGATCTTCCCTATTCCGGCAAGCCGAGGACGCGCTTGGCGATGATGTTGAGCTGGATCTCCGAACTGCCGCCGGCGATGGACAGCGACTTGGCATTCAGCCATTGCCGGGTGACCTCGAGTTCCTCAGGGCTGAAGCCGTCACTCTCCCATCCCAGGCCCTGCAGGCCAAGTGCTGCCACCATGGTCTCAGCGCTGCGCTTCTCGGTCTCGGCCATCTGGTATTTCATGGTCGCCACTACCTTGAACACATCTTGGTGCGCTTTCGCCATTTCGACGATGCGCTGCTGTGTGAGACGTTGCGCCTGCGCCTCCATTTCCAGACCCGCCACCTTGTCGCGCAGGACGGCATTGCCAATGCGGCCCGTCGAGTCGGCACAGACGCGTCGCACCACGCCCACGAGGTCGGGACCGGGCATATTGAGTTCGGCAAATTTGGACATTGCAGTGCGCTCATGCTGCAACAGGCGCTTGGCCACGCCCCAGCCGCCGTGGAGGGGCCCGACCAGGTTTTTCGCCGCTACCCTGACATTGTCGAAGAACACCTGGCAGAAGTGCGACTTGCCGCTAAGCAGGTCGATCGGCCTCACGTCTATGCCCGGAGACTTCATGTCTATCAGCAGCATGCTGATGCCTTGCTGCTTAGGTACTTGGTTGTCGGTACGCACCAGGGCGTACATGTAGTCGGCATGATGGGCGTGCGAGGTCCAAATCTTCGAGCCGTTCACGACGAAATCGGTGCCGTCCTGCACCGCACTCGTCTTCAGCGAAGCCAGATCAGAGCCTGCATTGGGCTCGCTGAAACCCTGACACCAGCCGATCATGCCGCGCGCCGTGGCCGGCAGGAAAGCCTGCTTCTGCTCGTCGCTGCCGAACTCGATCAGTACTGGTCCAATCATCCAAATGCCGAGGTTGATCTGCGGCGGCCGGCAGCGCAACCGCGACATCTCGGTCTCCAGCACTCGTACATGTGCCGCATCAAGGCCGCCGCCGCCGTAGGCTACCGGCCAGCCCGGCGCAAACCAGCCCTTCTCGCGCATGCGCTCATACCAGAGCCTCTGATCCTCGCTCTGGAACTCGACGTGGCTGCCCGACATCACCAGTTCGCCCTCGCCGGGCGGCGTGCGCATCGAGAATGGGCAATTGGCTTCAAGCCAGGCGCTCACCTCGGTACGAAAGGTCTGTAGTTCGTCCAAACTCTGCTCCTTGGTCAAGCCGGTGAGGCGCCGGCAGCATTCTCAGGCGGCGATCCGAAATTCATAACTGCCCTCGGCTGTCAAACGGCGCGAGATGCGACCCTGCTCGAGCAGGTAGGCCAGATGGGCCAGGGTCTCGCTGACCGCCAGGATGTCGTCGAGCGCGCTGCGCCGGTCGGTGAATAGTCGCTGCGACAGTCCGTAGATGCTGTCGGGCAACTCCCTGCATAGTTCCAGCACGCGATCGAGCACGCCGAGATGGTGCTGCTTCAACTCCAGCGCTCTTCTGCCGAGCCCGTAGAAAGGCAGTTCGTGAGCCGGCAATACCAGCGTATCGTCCGGCAACTTGCCGATGCGTTCCAGAGAGATGAACCAGTCCTTGAGCGGATTGGCCGCAGGTTCGAAGGGCAGCACGCCGACGTTGGGACTGATGCGGGCCAGCAACTGATCCCCGCTGAGCAGGACTCCCAGTTCGGCGCAGTGCAGTGCGCAGTGCTCGGGCGAGTGGCCTTCGCCACCGCGCACCCGCCATTCCCGCCCGTCCACGACAAGGCTGTCGCCGTCCCGCAAGCGCTGGTAGGCGCGGGCCAGCGGCGATTCGGAATGGAACTTCTGCATCGCCTGCGCCAACTTCGCCAGCCTTTCCTGGCTCATTCCGACGCGGTAGAAGTATTCCTTGTACTCCCAGGAGTCTAGCGAGGATTTCTCGCCGAACAGACGCATGGCAAAGTATTCGGCGCGGCTCATGTAGAGCGGTACGCGCAGCTTTTCCGTCAACCAACCGGCGAGCCCGCAGTGATCGCCGTGGTGATGTGTGCTGATGATGCCCGTGACCGGACCGTCGAGAGCGGGCAGTATGCGGTCCCAGAGCGCACGCGTCTCCCTGGTGTCGAAGCCGGTGTCGATCATGCGCCAGCCCGCCCCGTCGCGCACCAGGTAGAGGTTGATGTGATCCAGCGCCATCGGCAACGGCATGCGCAGCCACTTGATGCTGCCGGGCACCACATCGACCAGGCTGCCGTCGCAGGCAGGCGCCTGGAAAGGAAAAGAGAGCGGCTGCAGGCCGTCGGCTTCGCCGCTCGCCGCAACTCTCGCCTGCAACGCCCGCTGCTTGCCCATCCCCGCCCTAGCGTCCGGCCCGCGGCATGCCAAGCCCGAATTGGGCGGCCATGTCGCGCAGCAGTTCGTTGACCCCGCCACCAAAAGTATTGATCAGCGCCGCGCGGTACTCTTCTTCAAGTTTGCCCGCCAGCACGGCGGAAGCGCTACCATGGCGATATAGCCCGCCCACGCCGGCCACTTCCATAAGCTTGCGCAGTACGGAGATGGGTGTTTCGGTGCCGAAGACTTTCGCTGCTGAAGCCAGGCCCACATCCATCCTGCCTATGGTGAGGTCGGCAGCCATGCGGTAATTGAGCAGGCGCATGGCCTCCAACTGGCGATAGCAGTCAGCCAGGGCGCTGGCCACCCAGGGCTTGTCGATGGGCCGCATGCACGACTCGTCGGCGCTGCGCGCCCAGTTGAGGGTTTCCATGAAGCAGCCGCGTGCCAGCACGCCGATGGCGCCCAGGCCGATGCGCTCATGGTTCAACTGCGACGTGATCAGCTTCCAGCCGCCGTTCAGTTGCCCCACCAGCATGTCGGCCGGCACGCGCACGTTGTCGTAGTACGACGCAAAAGTCTGGTGTCCGACTGTGTAGATCGGCGTCCAGGAGACACCCGCCGACCCGGTATCGACGATGAGGATGGATACGCCCTTGTGCCGTGCCAGCTTGGGATCGGTGCGGCAGGCCAGCCAGACGTAGTCGGCAGCGTCGATGTCCGAAGTGAATACTTTCTGGCCATTGACCTGAAAGGCGTCGCCATCCAGTGCCGCAGCAGTCTTCAAGGTGGCGAGATCGGTGCCGGCCGACGGTTCCGTATAGCCGATAGCAAAATGGATTTCGCCGGCGGCCATGCCGGGAAGAAACTTCTTCTTGTGCGCTTCGGAGCCATGTGTCATCAGCGCCGGTCCCACGGTGTTGATGGTCACGAAGGGCAGTATGGCACCTGCGAGAAAGGCTTCCTCGAAGAAGATCAACTGCTCCAGGGGCGTGTAACCCTTGCCTCCATATTCCTTGGGCCAGCCCACGGTCAGCCAGCCGTCCGCGCCCATGCGGCGGATCAGCCCCTTGTAGGCAGCCAGCCTGTCCTTGTTGCCAAAGTCATGCCTCAGCGCCAGGTATTCGGAAGTGACGATGCTGATGAAATAGGCCCTGATTTCCTGCTTCAGCGCGCGTTGTTCAGGTGTCAGATCAACATGCATGTCAGAGCTCCACTTCCGCAGCATTCAGCCAGAGACCCAGCGCGTCCAGGTTGGAGGACACGCCGCCGCAGGTGATTTCGATCGCCCGGCTCCACAGCGTATAGCGATGGATGGGGTAACTGGTGTCGGCGCCCATGCCGCCGTGCATATGTTGCGCTGCATGGGAGACGCGATGCCCGGTATCGCAGGCCCAGGCCCTTACCGAGGCCGCAGCGCCTGCCGACTCGAGGCCGGCATCGAGCCGCCAGGCCAGTTGCCAGAGCGACGAACGCAGGGCCTCGACGTCGATCAGGCAGTCGGCCGCCTTCTGCGAAATGGCCTGAAAGGTGGCGATGGGATGATCGAACTGGATACGTTCGCTGGTATAGGCGACCGCCCGTTTCAAGGCTTCCCCCGCAACACCGAGCTGAAGCGCACCGAGGCAGGCAGCGGCGCGCGGCGCTAGCCATTCCAGCGCGTCGTCGGCGAGCACCGCCTCGGCGGGCAATGATAATTCGTCGAACTCCAGATCGGCCGCGGGTTCGTGGTGGGTCATCACGCCGCCGATTTTCTTTATGCCCTGCAGCGCCAAGTCGACGACGAACACGCGAACACCATCCGCTGTCTTCGCGGGCAATAGCGCCACGCTTGATTCAAGCGCCAGGGGTACCGCCGGGCAGCGGCCAAGTAAAGACCACTTCCCTCCGGCCTTCTCAGCATGCAAGGAAAGGCCCCGACTGGACAAGAGCCCTTCCAAGCTAAGAGTACCCAGCTTCTCTCCTGAAACAAGTTCTTGCAGCAAGCGCCCTTTGGCAGTATCGCTGCTGAAGCGGGCAAGCGTCGCTGCCGCCAATTGGCTGTTCCAAAGCGGTGCCGGGGCCAGATAGCGGCCTTGGCATTCGAGCACGGCAATTACCTCGATCATCCCCAGACCGCTCCCGCCGTGCTCCTCCGGAAGCATCAGGCCGAGCAGACCCGTCTCGGCGAGCTTGCTCCAAAGGGTCCGATCATATGGCTCGGTTCCTGACCAGAAGCGAAGAATCTGGTCGTCGGCGCAGTGATCCACAAACAAGGCTGCCGCTAGATCAACAATTGCCCGCTGGTCCTCGTTCATAAGAAAATTCATCGTCGCGTCTTTTCAATGGTTGCTTCAATGTTCTTGTGGCAAGAGAGCCGTAGGCTGATCATAGGTCCTGCCAACTTGGGCTTGCAGCGGAAAATGCTCATAATGGGTAGTTCGCATTGTTCCGGATCTCAGATGCCATCCAAGTCGATCAACCCCATCGCACCATCCCTCAGCATCAGCGATTTCATCAGCGAGACGACCGACAAGCGCCTACTGCTCGGAACATTAATCAACCGCTTCACGACGGGCTATTTGCGCCGCGCCTACCAGGTATTCGATGGTGACCTGGCGATGGCGCTGGTCTTCGGTGAAATCGCGCAATACAACATCTCGCGCGCCTTGCGCACGCTGATAGCCGAAAGCAAGAAAAAACCTCAGAACTGGAAGCAACTGGTCAAGGCCTTCGAACTTGAGAAAGTTGCCCCCTGCAACGCGCTTTCGATCAGCGAAGCCACCGGTATCCCGCGCGAAACCGTCAGGCGTAAGGTGAGAGAACTGGAGGCGCGCAACTGGCTGGTGCGGGAAGGCACGAACCGCCTCAGCGTGTCTCCTGACGTGTCCGGCCAACTGGAATCCTTCTCTCTGGAGATCTTGCAGGAGTTCATTGCCACGATGCACCTCGTCAGCAATCTTCCAGAACCGATGGCACGGCAGTTTGCCTCGCTCAAGAACAGTCACGGCCGAGCCTGATAGTTCCACCTAAACCATCCGGCCCAGAATCGCTCCACCTGTCGGCACGCCCACACCTGAGGTGACCAAAGCGTTATTGATGGCCTTCTTCGGCTGGTTGACGGACGTGCCGCGCACCAGGCGCACCGCCTCCATGATGCCGTTGACACCATGAATGTAGGCCTCGGACAACTGGCCTCCATGAGTGTTGGTAGGCAGGCGACCGCCCGGCCGAAGATTGCCGGCCTTTACGAAGGCCTCAGCTTCACCATACTCGCAGAAACCCCATGATTCGAGTTGCCAGAGCACGATGGAGGAGAATGCATCGTAAATCACCGCGGCATCAATATCGTCCGGCCGCAGCCCGCACTGCGCATAGACTTCCCTGGCGGCGATGTCCATTTCGGGGATGCGAGCAATCTCCGGCCTGTAGAAGGACGTCATCTCCTCCTGATCCTTCGCCAGGCAGGATGCAACACCGCGGATCAGTACGCCTGGCTGCTTGAGATCGCGTGCCCGCGCCGGTGTCGTCACCACCACGGCGCAACCGCCGTCACTTTCCTGACAGCAGTCAAAAAGCTTCAGGGGATCACAGATCTTCTTCGCCGAATCGTACTCGGCACGGTCGAAGGAACGCTGATAAAAGAATGCCGCCGGGTTGTTTACCGCATACTGCCGCGTTGCGTGAGCCACCTCGAACAGGGCGTCCTGGGTGCAGCCTGTGATGTGCATGTAACGCTTGGTGAACATCGCCACCCAGGAAGCAGGAGTCAGCAGGCCGAAGGGCATGTACCAGCCGTAATGTATGGCGCTGCCGGTGATTAGGTTGCCTGACACGCCGTCGGAGTAACGCTGACCGGAACGCCCGTTGAGGGCGCGGTAGCAAACCACCACCTCGGCGACACCGGTGGCCACCGCCATCGCGGCCTGCATCAGAGTGCCGGTAGCCGCACCACCGCCATAGGGGACACGCGAATAGAACTTGAGATTCTCGCAACCGATGGCGCGAGCGACATCGACTTCCTCGTTCTGGTCAATCGTGAACGTCACCATGCCGTCGACATCGGATGGCTTGAGACCGCAGTCGTCAAGCGCCTTTTTCACGGCCTCGGCGGCCAGGGCCAATTCCGAGCGCCCGGAGTCCTTGGAAAACTCTGTGGCGCCTATGCCGACGATCGCGGCCTTGTCTGAAATCTTCGCAACCATCGCTCAAGCCTCCTTGGGCAGGGCAACGCGCACACTGCCTGACATATGCGTGCCCCAGACATTGTTGTCGCCGCTGACGGCAATATCCACCGTGCCGGCGGCATCATCTTTTGACTTCACCTCGCCGCAGATGGTCATTACGAAGCCGGGCAGGTTGGGCGCGCCAAGCTTGACGTCGATGGCCTTCAGAGTGCACTCGGGGCCGGCCCAGTCGGTCACGTAACGCCCCATCAGTCCGTTGCTGGTCAGGATGTTCATGAAGACATCGGGCAAACCAACCGCCTGCGCAGCTTTCTTGTCGTGATGCACTGGCGTGAAATCGCGCGACACGATGGCGCCGCCTATGATCAGGCCTGCAGTGAGGGAAATCGCCAGCGGCGGCAATTTCTCGCCGACGGCGACGCTGGCGAAGCGGCGTGTAGTTTTGTTCATGGTCTCGTCTCGCTATGCTGTTAATGGGCTCAGGCCGGGTAGAAGTTCGGCAGCACCGTCTTGTCGTCGACACGTTCCACCTTGCCCTTCACCTTCATGCCAATAAAAACCTTGTCCGCATCGCACCCGACAATATTAGCTACCAGGCGCGTGCCTTCGCTCAGCTCAATGAGCCCGCATACGAGGGGATAGGGATAACCGGGGAATCTCGGATAATTGAGTTCCGTGAAGCTGAAAACTTCTCCTTCCAGCCGAGACTCGATCGAGTCCCATTGCGTCGAATTGCAAATGCCGCACATCGGGCGCGGAGGATGACGCAACGTACCGCACTGTGTGCAGCGCTGAATAAGTAGCTTGCCCTCGTCGACGCCTTCCCACCACCATGCACTGTCGTGTCCTCGCGGCGCCTGGATGCGCGCCGGCGCCTTCGGAGCGGCGTCGTCAAGCGTGCCCGCCTTGGCTTCCGCCGTGGCAGCATTGGGCTGGAATTTCAGCACGCGAAACACCTGGCGACCGATCTCCTCACCGTTCTGGTCGGTAAACCGGGCAACGGTCTCGATGAAATAGCCGACGCCTCGCGCGGTGTTCTTGCGATCCGAGATATTGTCGATGACCGTGTGCGACGTGATCTGGTCGCCAGGACGCAAATCACGGTAGTACTCGGTCCTGGTATTGGTGCCAAGGACACCGACGAAACCGTGCACATCAAAGATTAAGTGCAGTTCGCGCTGCACGTCGATCTCCGGAGTCTGGCACATGGAATAGCCCTCCATGGTCCAAGTCAGCAGCATGGTCGGCGGCGCAATGATGCCGCGCTTGCTCGACGCCGCGGCATAGGCCTCATCCGTATAAACGGGATTCTCATCACCCATCACTTCGGCCCAGTGCCGGATCATGGCCTTGTTGACGTCGTCCTTGCCTCTCTTGGGCTCGCTGACCTCGCGCCCGACATAGGCGTGCACTTTCGCCTCGAAGGCGATTATCTCATCAGGTGTCATCACTGCTTTCCACTTTGGTCTGATTGAAAATCATGCGCCGCCAGCGGCATGGCGTCCTGCCTGGCGGCCAAAAAACTCGAGTCGCCCAGCGACATCCCGGAGGAATAACCTTCACCCCAGCGCGGCAAACCACAGGCCGTGCGCCCTGCGGCATACAGCCCTTCGATCAACTTGCCGGCGGCGTTCAGCACCTGACCAGTGGTCAGCGTGGAAAGGCCGCCAAGCGTAAAGAACGAGGCTGGGTAGTCGCGTTCGCAAAAGCTCATCGCCGCAAAAGGCGGCTCGACTAGGGGTTGAGGAACTCCGCTTCCTTGTGCCACAGCGGATCGAGCCCCTGCTCGGCATTGCGGTTGTAGCAGGCTACTGTATGTGTCAGTTCCCCCTGCGGTAGCCCCAACTCGCGTTCCACTTCATCCCAGGTCTCGCCGACCGCGGCGATGTCGATGTCGGGCTTGATCACTGGCCGATTGAAGATGCTGTTATCCACCAGCAGCCATACACGGCCGTTGGGTTGGCGTAGCATGTAATGCGTGACGCGACCATGGTAGGCATCCTCGTTTATGAAGCGCTGCCCGTTCTCGTTGATGAAAATGCCCTTGACTAGCGAATCCGGCGGGAAGAAGGGGCGTGTAGCGAAGAACTGGTCCATGTGGATGGCAGCGGCGCCTACCGAGATGCCCATGCGTATGCCTGACCCGTCGTCGTTGCCGCCCGTGGTCGGATTCGGGCAGCCCAGCGCCTGCGGCGTGTAGCGACGAAGCATTTCCTCATTGCAGATGTAGCCCCCGGCACAGAGTATGACGCCTTTGCGTGCACGCACCGTGCGCGGCTCACCATCGATGCGTACGCTGGGTTCCAGCCATTTGCCCGGCAGGTAGGTGCCCTTGAAGGGAATGCCCTGGTCGTTGAGCCACTGATAATGGGCAACGGCGTTGTCCGCATAGAGGCGCACTCGTGCTTCATCGGCTCCCGGTCCGCCGGACAGCATCAAATACTTATAAAAATCTTCCGTGGCATCCTCGAACCCGGCGGCCCTTTGCACCGGTGTGCCTCCGCTTCCCCCTAGGTAGAATTCACCGCCGGAAAGCGCTGCACTGCCCCCGGCGGCGGCCGCGACTTCCAGAATGCAAACCTTGGCGCCCGCCTTGTGGGCTTCTATCGCCGCGCAGGCGCCAGCGATGCCAAAGCCGACAATGGCCACATCCGTTTCTATGTCCCAGCGCGCAACTTCTTTCAGACGCAGCGGACGGGATGCGGAATAGTTATTCGACAAAACGGTCTCCTGGACGATTGCCATTTAGCCTGCAGCATCGCTCCGCCAAGACCCGATGTCATACCTCATTTAGATGAGGACGGCAAAATACAAGGTCGACAATGCATTCTGGCGCGAAAGGAGCGATTCAGCCTCTGTCTGGCATCCAGTTGACGCCGTTGATATGCGCTCCGCCATCGGCGAAGAGCGTATTGCCGGTCAGAAAACGGGCATCCTCGCTCGCCAGAAAGACGGCGATGCCGCCGATATCCAACTCGGGATCGCCCATGCGCCCCATCGGATTCATGCGTGTGATGGCTGCGGCGTTCTCCGGTTGTGCCATTGCAAACACCTTGTAGGCATCTGTAGCCGCTGCCGGGCAGATGATATTGCAGCATATCTGATGCTTGCCCCATTCCCGCGCCGCAGTTCGCGTCAGTGCGCGCAGCGCCTCCTTGGCCGAGTTGTAGTCAAGCGTGTAGGGATGGGCGTTGACGCCATTAAGTGAAGCCATGTTGATGATACGGCCCCACGCTTGGTCGCGCATATGCGGAAACACTGCCTGCATGGACCAGAAAGCGGCCATACAGCCGATGCGAAAGGCGTGCTCCATATCCTCGTCGGTATTTTTCTCCACCGGGTTGAAACCGATCGAACCGGGTCTCTTCGCCCAAGCGTTGTTAACCAGGATATCCACCCGACCGAAACGCTTGACCGTCGCCGCGACCATCGCCATGACCTGTTGCTTGTCGCTCACATCGACACAGAGAAACTCCGCACGGGCACCAAAGTCCTGCTGCAATTCCGCGACAGTCGCCGCCCCCGTGCTCTCGTTGTATTCGGCCACTACGACTGTTGCACCCTCGGCGCAGAAGCGGCGCGCGATGCCCTTGCCGATGCCCGCGCCTCCGCCCGTGACGATGGCGACACGCTCATACAGTTTGCCCATAGTATGTTCCCCTAGAATTGATCGAAAAGATAACCTGCGGCGAAGATCATTCTTACGGAGTATTGGCCCAATGCGCCCATTTTGGGTATTTTGCACCCATATAGCAGACCTGACCGCATTAACGTTAGCCTCGTTGCATGGTCAAGGCGAGATTAGGGCCATCGCATCCCCAACTTTTATCAACGGGAGAGCAAATGGCTGAAGTCTTCATTTACGACCATGTGCGCACACCGCGTGGCCGCGGCAAACCGGACGGCAGCCTGCACGAGATAACGCCCGTGCAGCTCGCAGCACAAATGCTGCAGGCACTGCGCGATAGAAACCGGCTCGACACCGGCCTGGTGGAAGACGTGATTCTCGGTTGCGTCGTGCCGGTGGGCGAACAGGGCGGCAACATCGCGCGCATCGCCGCGCTGGTCGCTGACTATCCCGATAGCGTGCCCGGCATGCAGATCAACCGTTACTGCGGCTCCGGCCTGGAAGCAGTGAATTTTGCTGCGGCAAAGATCGCCGGCGACCAGATCGACCTAGCCATTGGCGGCGGCGTAGAGAGCATGTCGCGCGTGCCTATGGGCAGCGACGGCGGTGCTTGGGCGCTCGATCCGCAGGTCGCCTTCAAGACGTACTTCGTCATGCAGGGCATCAGCGCCGACTTGCTCGCCACAAAGTGCGGATTCAATCGCCGGCAATGTGACGCCTACGCTGTTGACAGCCAGAAGCGAGCGGCCAACGCCAGGGAACAGGGCTGGTTCGACCGCTCCATCGTCTCGGTCAAGGATGTGCTTGGACTCCCGGTACTCGACCGGGATGAATTCATCCGGCCGGACACCACGCTGGATTCGCTTGCGGCCCTTAAGGCGTCCTTCACCGACCTCGGGCTCAAGTATGGCTTCGACAGTGTCGCCCTCCAGCGCTATCCAGAACTAGAGGAGATAGAACATATCCACCATGCCGGCAACAGTTCCGGCATCGTTGATGGCGCTTCTGCCGTACTCGTCGGCAATCGGGAAATCGGAGCCAGGCTCGGCCTCAAGCCGCGCGCGCGCATCCGTGCAACAGCCACCGTCGGCTCTGAGCCGACGCTGATGCTCGACGCACCCAGTCACGCCGCGCAGAAGGCGCTGAGAAAGACCGGCATGGAAGTCAAAGATGTGGCTTTGTGGGAACTCAATGAAGCGTTCTCCTCCGTGGTGCTGTGCCTGATGCAGCGCCTCGACGTGCCGCACGACAGGATCAACGTCAATGGCGGGGCCATCGCAATGGGTCATCCGCTCGGCGCCACGGGCGGCATGATTCTCGGCACTCTCCTCGATGAAATGGAGCGCCGGCAGGCGGCCACCGGGTTGGTCAGTCTGTGCGAGGCGGCCGGCATGGGCAGCGCCACAATTATCGAGCTCGTCTGAGCGCGAACCGGATACGCGGGGGGACATACAGATGAATCAAGTCTTTGAATTCTCGGTCGACAGCGAAGGCGTTGCCACGCTGGTCATCGACCGCCAGGACAACACCATGAACGTCATCGACTTCCTGTTCATGGAGGAGCTTTCTGACTGCATCGAGCGCGTTGCCAGCGATCCCGCGATCAAGGGCGCGGTGATCGCGTCAGGCAAGCCGGTGTTCGTCGCCGGCGCCGACCTCAAGCTGATGGAGGAAATGGCCGATCATCAACAGGACGTGCCTCTGGCCGAGGCGCTGGAGCAGAATTTTTCGTTCTCCAAACTACTGCGCCGCATGGAAACTTGCGGCAAACCTTTCGCCTGCGCCATCAACGGCATGGCCCTGGGCGGTGGCACGGAAGTGGCGCTGGCCTGTCACCATAGAGTCATGTCCGACGCTAAGGGTATCGTCATCGGGCTGCCGGAGGTAATGGTGGGCCTTCTGCCCGGTGGTGGCGGCACGCAGCGCGTGCCTCGTCTAATCGGCATCCAAGCGGCCATGCCCTTACTGATGGAAGGCCAGAGGATCAAGCCCGACGAGGCGCTTAAAATGGGCCTTGTGCACCAGGTCGTACCTTCCGACATGGTACTGGCAGCCGCCAAGCGCTGGATACTCGAAAGCGGCGACCCAGTTCAGCCCTGGGACAAGAAAGACTACCGCGTTCCTGGGGGCGCCGGCCCCATGGCCCCGGCCGTGGCGCAGATGCTGGTGGTGGCCATCGCCCTGCTGCAGGCCAAGACTTACCACAATATGCCTGCCCCGCTGGCCATTCTCTCCTGCCTATACGAAGGTCCGCAGTTGCCGATGGACAAGGCCCTGCGCGTCGAGAGCAAGTACATGACGCAACTCAGCCGCGGCGCCGTCTCGCGCAACATGATCCGCACCCTCTTCGTGAACAAGGGCAAAGCCGACAAACTGGCGCGGCGGCCGGAAGGCTACCCGCGTACCACGTACGAGAAGATCGGCGTGCTTGGCGCCGGCCTTATGGGCGCAGGCTTAGCCTATAGTTGCGCGCAACTTGGCGTGGAAGTGGTGCTGCTCGACCGCGACCAGGAAGCCGCCGAAAAGGGCAAGGCATACAGCGTCAAGCGTCTCGAGCGCGACATCGAGAAGAGGCGCATGACGCGCGAAAAGGCCGATGCCATCCTGGCACGCATCCACCCCGGCACCGACTACGCGGCATTGGCCGGCGTCGAACTGGTAGTCGAGGCCGTATTCGAGGATCGCGGCGTTAAGGCGGAAGTGACCAGGATGCTGGAAGCGGTGCTTCCAGGGAATGCTGTAATCGGTTCCAATACCTCGGGACTATCGATCACCAGCCTCGCCGCAAACAGCTCTCGCCCGCAGAACTTCATCGGCATGCACTTCTTCTCGCCGGTGGAGCGCATGCCCCTGGTGGAAGTGATCCGCGGCGTGAAAACCTCGGATGAAACGCTGGCCCGCACGCTCGACTTCGTTGCACTGATGAAGAAGACGCCCATCGTGGTCAATGACGGTCCGGGCTTCTTCACCAGCCGCTTCATCGGCGCCTACATGAGCGAGAGCATGAACATGCTGGCGGAAGGCGTGAACCCGGCCCTGATCGAAAACGCGGCAAAGATGGCCGGCCTGCCCGTAGGCCCGCTCAGCATCGGCGACGAGATCGGCCTCGATGTCGCCTATCACGCCAGCCAGTCGCAGGCCAAGGACCATGGCGACCAACATGTGCCCAGCACCTCCTTCAAGATCATCGAACTGATGGCAGGCAAGCTTGGCCGCTACGGTCGCAAGAACCGCAAGGGCTACTTCGACTACAGCGCCGACGGCAACAAGAAGCTTTGGCCGGGCCTCGTCGAGCACTGGCCGCGCTCACCACATCAGCCGACCGTCGATGAGATCAAGGTACGCATGTTCTATGCGCAACTCATCGAGGCCGCCAACTGCTTCGCCGAAGGAATCGTCATCGAGGCCGCTGACGGTGATGTCGGATCGATTCTGGGCGTCGGCTTTCCGGCCTATCTTGGCGGTCCCTTTGCAATGATGGACACCATCGGCTTGCCGCAGGTGCTGGCGGAGTGCGATCGCCTGCAGGCAGCTTACGGCAAGCGCTTTGCCGCTCCGGCCTTGCTGCGCGATATGGCGGCGCGCGGGAAGACCTTCTACGGCGCCAAACGCATCACACCACCCGCGCTAAGCAGGGCCTGAAGGTAACTTACGGGAACACACCGGCGATGCATGCAGACGGCTACGATTACATCATCGTCGGCGGCGGCGCGGCGGGCTGTGTGCTGGCCAGCCGCCTGACCGAGGATCCGGATATTGCGGTCCTGCTGCTAGAAGCCGGGGGCAAGGACAATGCCATGCTGATCAAGATTCCCGCCGGCTGGACCCAAGCCATGCTCGATCCGAAACTGGCCTGGGTGCATCAGACCGTTCCGGCCAATGCTTTGCGGGGTCGGTCGATGGTCATGCCGCGCGGCAAGGTGATGGGCGGATCGTCTTCGATTAACGGCCTGGTCTATGTGCGCGGTCAACCCGAGGACTTCGACGGCTGGGCGTCAGCCGGCGCCCGCGGCTGGAGCTGGAAGGAAGTCCTACCCTACTTCATCCGCGGTGAGGACTGGTCGGGCGCGTCCGGCACCGGTCGCGGCAAGGGCGGTCCGCTGCAGTTGTCGCCAGGCTTCGAACCGTCGCGCTTCGGCGACGTGTTGATGGACGGCGCGCGCCAATACGGCTGGCCTGTGAATCCCGATTACAACGCAGCCAGCCAGGAAGGCATGGGTTGGGTGCAACTCACGGGCCGCGACCATCGCCGCTGCTCGGCTGCCGATGCCCATTTGAAGCCGGCCATGAAGCGCCCCAATCTGGGGGTCGAACTGAAGGCGCTCGCGACACGCGTGCTGTTCAAAGGTAAGCGTGCAACAGGTGTCGAGTACCTGCAGTGCGGCAGGCGGATCCAGGTCAAGGCCCGGCGCGAGGCGCTGTTGGCGGCTGGAGCCGTCCGCTCTCCTCAATTGCTGATGCTCTCCGGCATCGGTCCCGGCGACCAGTTGCAGCGTTTCGGCATTCCGGTTCTGGCCGACCGCGCAGGCGTGGGCAGCAACCTGCAAGACCACCTTGTGCTGGTCATGGGCTGGCGTTTCAAGCCCGGCGGACCCAGCCATAACCCCAACCTGAGAGGTTGGCGCCTGGCCCGCGAGTTGTTGCGTTTCATACTCTTCAAGAAAGGCGCCATGAACATGTCGGTCGGCGATGTCATGCTGTTCTTCAAGAGCGATCCCACACTCTCGCGGCCCGATATCCAGGTGCATTGCCTGCCGGTTACCGGCGATGTAGACCTCAAGCATGCGACCGGCGAGAACCTGCTGCACAAACAGCCGGGCATGACCCTGGCGCCCTGCGACATGCGCCCCCGCTCGCGCGGCAGCGTGTGCCGGGTTTCGGTCGACCCGGACGCACTCGCCAACGTCAACCCGAACTACCTTAGCGACGAGGAAGACTGGAACGCGGTACTCGCCGCCGTGAACATCCTGCGCCAATTCGTCAAAACGCCCGGGCTGGCCGCACTGATCGAGTGCGAGTTATATCCCGGCCCCGGACACTACAGCGAGGCTCAATTGCGCGACGCGCTGGTTCAAATCTCGACTACCGGCCACCATCCTGTTGGAACTTGCCGCATGGGTTCCGACGTCGATGCGATGCTCGACCCGGAATTGCGGGTACGTGGTGTTGACGGCCTGCGCGTCGTCGACGCTTCTGTCATGCCCTGCCTGCCCTCGGGCAACACGAATGCGCCAACGTTCATGATTGCGGAACGCGCCTCCGATCTGATACGCGGCCGCAAGCCGCTACTCGCCAACTGACATTGATAAACTAGGAAACAACCGTGAATTTCGATTTCTCAGATGACCAGCGCCTGCTACAGGAGGAGGTACGCAAGATGCTGGCAACTACCAGCACCTCTGCCGAGGTGCGCAAGGCCCTTGAGGGCGCAGCCGCCTACTGCGCCCCCGTCTGGCGTCAGCTGCTGGCCACGGTGCCGCCACTGCCGCAATACCGGAAGCCTACGGCGGCGCTGGCCTCGGCTACCTGGAACTGTGCCTTGTGGCGCAGGAGGCCGGTCGCCATCTCGCCGCCGTACCACTTGCGACCGGTATCTTCCTTGCCGCCGAGGCGCTGCTGCTTGGCGGCAGCGAATCCCAGAAACAGCGCTGGCTGCCGCGCATCGCTTCTGGCGAGACGATCGCTACGGCCGCGCTAGGCAGCGTGGAAAGCTACCTGACGCCCGCTCCGCTGCGCTTCGATGGCGGCAGGCTGGAAGGTAGCGGGGGCGCCCTGCCGGACGGCATCGTGGCGGGCTTGGCTGTGCTTCAGGCAGGCAAGGACCTGCTCTTGGTTGACCTGACCGGTCCAGGGGTCAGCCGGCGCGCCGTACCGAGCCTCGATCCGACGCGCCCCTATGCCGAGGTTCTTTTCGCTGCCACCCCGGCAGAGGTCCTCGGCCAGGGTGGGTCGGCCATGCTGACGCCGCGCCTGCTTGACGGTGCGGCCGTACTCCTGGCCTTCGAACAGATCGGCGGCGCCTCACGCGTCCTGGACATGTCCCGCGAGTACGCGCTCGAACGCAAGGCCTTTGGTCGCCAGATCGGCGGCTTCCAGGCCATCAAGCACAAGATGGCCGACATCTACACGCGCAACGAGATGGCCCGGGTACATGCCTATTACGGTGCCTGGGCGCTGTCGTCGCACGCGCCAGAGTTGCCGGTGGCCGCTGCGGCTGCCCGCGTCGCGGCAACCACCGCCTACAACTACGCGGCCGAGGAAGGCATCGAGATCCACGGCGGCATCGGCTACACCTGGGGATGGATTGCCATCTGCATCTGCGCCGCGCCCGCTATCTCGGGCAATTGATAGGAAGCGTTCACGCCTGGCGCGCACGCCTGGGAGATGAATTGATCATGGGAGCCGCATGATGAATTTCAGAGACACTCCGGAAGAAGCCGTATTCCGCGCTCAGGCGCGCGCATGGCTGGAAGCCAACGCCCAGCCGCGACATAGCGTCGATGAGCGCTTCGACGAAGGCATGAGCGAGGAACAGCGCCTTGCCGCCGCCAAGGCATGGCAGGCCGAGAAAGCCAAGGCCGGCTACGCTGCCATCGCCTTGCCGAAGCACGTCGGGGGTCTCGGCGGCACGCCAATGCAGCAGGTAATCTACAACCAGGAGGAAGAGAAGTTCCTGGTGCCACGCATGGTGTTCGAGGTCAGCCTGGGCATGTGCCTGCCGACTGTGGCGATGTGGGCAATGCCGGAGCTGAAGGTGCGCTACCTGCCGCCAGGCAGTGCCGGCCAGGAGATCTGGTGCCAACTGTTCTCCGAACCGGGCGCCGGTTCGGATACCGGTGGCATACGCATGCGAGCGGAGAAACACGGCGACGAATGGATCGTCAACGGCCAGAAGGTGTGGACGTCATCGGCGCAGTTTTGCGACTACGGCATCCTGCTGGCTCGCAGCGACTGGGACAAGCCCAAGCAGGAAGGCCTGACCATGTTCATCGTCGACATGAAGGCGCCGGGAGTCGAGGTGCGGCCCATCCACCAGATGTCCGGCGACTCGGAATTCAACGAGGTCTTCTTCACTGATGTACGCATCGCCGACAGCCATCGCCTCGGACCGGAGTGCGGCGGCTGGAAGGTAATGCTGTCCACACTCATGACGGAGCGCCTCTCGGTGGGCGGGAACCTGCCGACCAACCTGCATGAAGGACTCATCGCGCTGGCGCGCAAGGCCCGGTGGAATGGCCGCCCGGCAGTCGAGGACGCGCGCGTCAAGGCGGGCATCGCCGACGCCTATCTCACAATGCACGGCCTGGAACTGCTGGTGGCGCGGGGGATCACTGCCGTTTCCCAGGGAAAGACGCCAGGGCCTGAAATGTCGATCACCAAGCTGGTAGGCGCCAAAGGCATGCAGGACATTGCCGGTTTCGCCATTGAACTGGCAGGTCCCGAGGGACTGCTGACGCACGACACGCTGGGTCCAGAATGGCGCTACATGCAACGACTCTGGTTGTCGGCGCCGGGCGTCCGCCTAGCCGGCGGCACTGACGAGATCCTCAAGAACGTCATTGCCGAGCGCGTGCTAGGGCTGCCTGGTGAAGTGCGCACCGATCGCAAAACTCCATTCCGCGAACTGGAGCGTTGAGCATGTCAGTAAAACCGCTGCAGGGCGTCAAGGTCCTGGATTTCACCCAGTTGCTTCCGGGGCCCATGTGTACCCAGTACCTGGCCGATATGGGCGCCGACGTTCTCAAACTGGAGCCGCCCGGCACCGGCGACGCAGGACGCGGACCAGCCGGCACCGGCGTTTCGCATTTTTTCCAGATGGTCAACCGCAACAAACGCTCTCTGGCAATCAACTTGCGCGCTCCACAATCGCGTGACATAGTCATGAAGCTGGTCGAGCGTAGCGAGGTCCTGGTAGAAGGCTTCAGGCCCGGCGTGATGGCGCGGCTCGGCCTCGGCTACGCCGAGGTGCGCGCAGTCAATCCGAAGATCGTCTATTGCGCCATTACCGGATACGGGCAGGATGGGCCCTTCGTCGAACTCGGCGGGCATGACATCAACTACCAGTCCTACGCCGGTATCCTCGAACAAAACGCGGCACTAGGGGGCAAGCCACATCCGGGCAACTTTCCAATTGCCGACCTGGCCGGTGGCGCGCTTTCGGCAGCAATGACCATTCTGGCAGTATTGTTCGATGTGCAGCGTAGCGGCAAGGGGCGATTACTCGACGTCTCCATGACCGACTGCGCACTGGCCCTCAATTCGGGTCCGCTGGCGGCCCTAAACACCTACGGTCGCGCCGTCCCGTCGGGCGACGACGTGCTCACCGGCGGCCTGCCCTGTTATGGCACGTACGAAACGGCGGACGGCCGTTATCTCGCCGTCGGCGCCCTGGAGCCAAAGTTCTGGCAAGGCTTCTGCACCGCCATCGGGCAACCGGAACTGGCGGCGAAAGGCTGGGCCAGAGGCAAGGATGGTGCCGCGGTACGCGAACAGATCGCCGTCCTGCTCAAGCGCAAGACCCTGGCGCAATGGACCGAGATCTTCGCCGGCGTCGATGCCTGCATCAGCCCCGTGTTGCGCATCGACGAAGTTCTGCAGCATCCGCTACCGCGTGCGCGCGGCATGATCGTCGATATGCCGGCACCCGACGGCGAGCACTACCCCTACTTTGCTTTTCCAGTGAAGATGAGCGACTACCGTTTCAACGTCGACCGACTGCCGCCGACACTGGGCCAGCATAATGAGGAAGTGCTGGGCGAACTGGGTTATCACGACGCCGAAATTGGTTAGCTGATCGACGAGGGAAGGCAAGAGTCGGCAATCTCCGCGGCGAGATCATCGTGAAATAGTCCACCATGGCGCGCCTGAAATTTTTTTTTGGAAGTAAAGTATCAACTCAAAAGGGGAAATTAAAATGGCAGGTCCGTTGCTAGCAGGAAAAGTCGCCATGGTCACAGGCGCAGCAGGTGGGATTGGCCGCGCTGCGGCGATCGCTTACGCCCAGGAGGGCGCCATGGTCATGGTGGCGGATGTCAATGACGCAGCCGGCGAGGAAACCGTAGCGCTGATCCGGGGCGCAGGCGGCGAGGCACATTTCATGGCCTGCAACGTCGCCAAGGAACAGGAGGTAGCGGCATTGGTAGCGAAGACCGTGGAAACCTTCGGCAGCCTTGACTGCGCCTTCAATAACGCGGGTATCAGCAATGCACTCCCGACGATTGACCTCGACGTCTTCCGGCGGGTTATCGATATCAACCTGATGGGTGTCGCTTACGGCATCAAGTACGAGGTCGATCAGATGCTCAAGCAAGGCGGTGGAGTAATTGTGAATACCGCATCTATCGCAGGTCTCAGCGGCAAAGGTTGTCTGGACTACTGCGCCAGCAAGCACGCCGTGGTCGGCATGACCAGATCGGCGGCTTTGCGCTATGCCGCTTTGGGCATCCGCGTCAACGCCGTTTGCCCAGGCGTGATCGAAACGCCCATGACGGAGCCGCTGATCAAGAATCCGGCAATGAAGGCCCATCTGGACGGGATGTGCCCCATTGGACGGATGGGGAAGGCCGAGGAAGTTGCCGATGCCGTGATCTGGTTGAGTTCCCCAAAGTCAAGTTTCGTCACTGGCCAGGCACTCGCGGTAGATGGCGGTTTCATGGCCTGAGGCATTCGTTTTCAAAACAAGAGAGGACGACGTTTTATTCGCCGTGCAATACGAAGGCACAGAGCGCGCTCGAACCAAGAAGGCCCGGCGCGGTGAACTGAAGAACCTCACCGGCATCGACTCACCCTACGAGGCACCGGAGGAGGCCGAGATACGCATTGATACCGTCTCGCTCTCGGTCGAGCGCGGCGCCGATTTCATCATCCGCTGGCTGATCGACGCAGGTGTGACCGGCGTCGTCGGTTAGCACTCCGCTGCCGGTTTTCGTCAGAGGCTTGTACGCGGCTCTCCAGTCCAGCTAATAGAGGCGCAGACCGCTCAAACTGTAGTGTCGACAAGCAGGCATGATCTAGGCAGAAAATCACCGCAGTTGGCATCGAGCGTCGCCCCGGTCACCCGCGCTGGCGTAATTTGAGATCAGCATCATCCCTGCATTGGCGACTTCGTCGTCGCTGACGATACGGCACAAGGCGAAGTCCGCGGCAATGCCGCCGACGATTTTTCTTCGGTGACGTCCTTCTGCGCTGCTACCTGGCGCACATAACCTTGCACGGGTTCGCCCTACATCCAGCGTGGCAGGAGTGTGTTGACCCGTATGCCGCGGCCCCACTTCGCCAGCCAGATAGGCAGCGAGAACCTTGACTGCTCCCTTGGACGCCGCGTAGGCTCCCTCGTCGGCGAGCGGGCGGCGGATCGCCTGGGTATTGATGAAGAGGATGGCTCCGCTGCCCTGCCGCTTCATCTGCGGGATGGTCTCTTGGGGCAGGGCCATGTTGCCAAGGATGTTGGTCTCGAAAACCTCCCGCCAGTTTTCCAGATCGCAGATCGACACCGGCTCGAAGGCTCCATTACAAAAGGCGCTACTAATCAACGCATCGATGCGACCGAAGCGTTCGATCGCAACGCAGACCAGTTGCCGACAATGCGCGGTCGACGATGTCGGTGGGTATTTTCAGGACCTCGCAATGCCCTCGAACGACGTGAATGCGGTTCTCGGCATCGTCGAGCTTGGCTAGCGTGCGCGGGGCAACGACCACGACGCGGGCACCGGCGCGCGGCCCCGACAGCAAGCTTCACGCCCCGGCCCGGCCCTATGCCAGATACAACGACCACCTTGTCTGCCAACAACATGAGACTTCCTCGTTTTGGTATATGAGTTGCGGTCAGACCGTCGCCTTGATTGCCCTCACGACGTCGGCCCAGTGGCCCGGATCCGGACATCGATTATGGGTGATGCTGACGCTGTCGGCGATACCGTCCAGCCGCGCGCGCAACTTGCCGGCGATCTCGTGGCGCTCGCCGACCACGGCGACTTCATTGAGGATCTCGTCACTGATCAAATCGGTCATATCATCCCAACGCCCCTCCTTGGAGAGACGGTTCAGTTCCTGATGGACAGCGTCCCAGCCATGGCAGGCCAGAGTGGGTAGGTAGGCCGGGGTGGAACCATAGAAGGCCAGTTGCTTGCGGGCGGCAAGCTTGGATGCCTTGAACGCTTCTTCGGTGTCTGCCGTGACTACCAAGGTGGCACACATAACCTCGATGTCACTGCGCGGGCGACCTGCTTTGGCGAGACCCTTGTGCAAGGCGGGCAACGAGTTTTCGAGCAGACTGCGGCGAGTAGTGAAGGGGTGGGCGATGAAGCCATCCGCCACTTCGCCAGCAACTGAGGTCATCAAGGGGCCAAAGCCACCCGTGAAGATCGGTGGCAGCCCATGCGGATTGGGACCCGGATTGAAGGTCAGGATCATGATGGTATGTCGGTAGAACCTACCTGAGAAGTTGAGGGAGCCGTTGCCCTCCCAGCTGTCCCAGATCGCCTTGATCGCCAGCACGATTTCGCGCATGCGGGCAGCCGGGTGGGACCAGGAGGAACTGAAGCGCTTCTCGATGTGTGGCTTCACCTGGGAACCCAATCCCAAAACGAAACGACCGCCGCTAATGGACTGCATATCGTAGCCCAGGTTAGCCAGGTTCATGGGATTACGGGCGAAGGCAATAGCGATGGCTGTGCCCAGACGCAGCGTGTTCGTGTGCTCGGCCGCCACGGCCAGAGCGAGAAATGGATCGTGCTTGGCTTCGAAGGAAAAGCCACCGTCGTAGCCGATGTCCTCAAGTTCCTTGTACAGCGTGCGCGCCTCGCGAGGATCTTCCAGCGGAGCGGTCGTGTAAATCTTCATGCTCATACGTCCGAAAAATCCAGGATCGACACGGCAGTCGACGTCACCGATGAATGCGCATGATCAGGCTTCCGGCGCCCCGGGCAACCCCGCGTAATACACGCCCGCGACAGCTCCGCCGTCGACGCAGATTTCCGCACCGCATATATAGGAAGCATCGTCAGTAGCGAGGAACAGAGTGGTACGGGCGACCTCTTCCGGCAGACCCACCCGCTGCAGCGGGATATCGCGAAAGCGCAGGTTCATCTTCTCCACCGAGTCTTTGGCGGCATTGATCATCGGTGTATTGATTCCGCCTGGATGCACGGAGTTGACGCGCACGCCGCGGTGGCCTAACTCCAGCGCCGCGACCTTGGTCAGGCCACGGATGCCCCATTTACTGGCACAATAGGCGCTCAAGCTATTGGCACCGCGCAGGCCATCGCTCGAAGAAATATTGATGATGGAACCCTTACCGCGGGCGATCATCGTCGGCGCCACCGTCTTGATTCCGCAGGAATGTTCCCGTCAGGTTGACGCTCAGGACCTTTTCGAACGCCGCCTTTTCCATATTAACCAGTGCCTCACACACCGAGGATACCGGCATTATTCACCAGGACGTCGATCTGACCGTGACGCCGGATGGTGTCGGCAACCAGTGCGCGCCAACTGTCCTCATCGGCGACATCAAGATGGCGGTAGCTCGCAGCCTCGCCAATCTCGCCGGCGAGCGTTTCACCCTCGGCATCGAGTAGATCGGTGATTACAACCCTCGCACCGGCTTCGGCGAAGATGCGCGAGCTCGCCGCACCCATGCCTCGCGCGCCACCAGTGATGATTGCGACCCTCCCTTGAAGTTGAGCCATGTCTATTGCTCCGAAAAGGCAGGCCGGACGCAACCCGCCTCGTCGCTATAGGCTAGCACCCGCGCCCGAAACTTGTCCTAGTCTGATCAGACGAAACAACCTGCATGGAATCGCGCGATGCCCGATAGCCGGATCTAGCGTAAGCGGGAGACCTTTCGGCTTTGCCGGGGAGGCAGTAAGTTTGACAGTTCCGGCAGTCGCATTTGCGGTGAACCTGCAACGGGTGCTACTCGTGATTCAAGGGATCAGGATTTGGATGTAAAGAGACTTTCAAAAATTGCGAGCTTTTGACTTTAGTCGCGGATAGGGCCCCTTTGAGGGGCCCCGCGACGCGAAAGCCCCCGGCTTTGCCGGGGGATGGTTACTTGCCCAATTCTTTGATCAGGTACTGGCTGGTCGGCAGGACGTCGATCCTGTCGCGGTCGATGAAACGCTGGCAACTGTCTATCATGGCCTTGTGGTTGCGGTGGTATTTCGCTTCATCGCCTACGGCGTCAAAAAAGCTATAAGTGTCGGTCATCGCTGCGGCGGGAAAGCCTTCCTCGACAATCGCGTCGTAAACCGGCGCGGAGTAGCTGAGTACGCGGATCACAAAGTTTTGCACGTATAGAAAGGTGCTTTGCGTGCCGACGGCCACCTGCGTATGGCTGTTCTGCCAGATGTCGCGCCAAGTTTCAGGCGGCAGGCGTGGCGGTCGGCCCAGCAGGGCGACCTGGAACCAGCCCTCGGTGCGTAGCCTTGGCCCGGGCGGGTGGAGGGTATTGCGTATGGGCGTTGATTCGCTCACCAGATACGCGGCCATTCTCGGCACAACATTCGCGACGGCTTTGTCGAATGGACGGCGCAAAGCGTCCACCGCGCAGTCTACCCAGACAGAGACCATGGCCTCCGGCTGCGGTCGAGTATTGATAAGGCGCAGACCCGCAGCCTCAGCGACATCACCATCCTGCACGTTAACCTGCAAGCCGCGGGCACCGAGTGCCAGCAGGCGGTCGGCTAAATCCGTCCGAAGATTGGTACTGAACTGCTCGGCATCCACGCTCTGCTCGCGCCAAACCAAGTAAACCACCTTCTCCATCCAGGACTCCTTTTACTTCTGTAACAGCCCAGCATTCCTACCGGATGGCGGCTACGCTGTTCAGCATGAGAGTCACCAGAGTCGTTTGTCGCTTTACCCCAGTCTTAGAAAAGATCGCGCGCAGGTGTGCGCGTATGGTGTTCTTGCGAATTTCCAGCGCCTCGGCCGCCTCATCCAGCGTCATGCCGTCTGCGAGCAGCAACGCCAGCCTGGCTTCCGCCGGGGTCAGGTCGAATAGCTGCTTGACCAACTCAAAGGAAGGCTGAGAACTTTGTTCGGGATCGCGGACAAACACCACAACAGCAGGACGGTGCGGCCCCTCGGACCACTCGCCTGCCGGGATGGGGCGTATCATCAAGCCAAGCTTCGTCCGGCCCGACGGTCGAGTCAGCGAAATCGCCTCGGCAATCGCCGGCGTGTCGGCTGGCATTTCCAGCATCTGCCTTATCAGACGCTGCAGTTCCCGGTCCTCAACGCGATATTCGGCACTCAGCCGGCCCCGATTGGTACTGATCCCGTCCTTATCGCCCAGGATCCTCTCTGCGATGCTATTGATACGCATGATGGCGCCCATTTCATCTAGCATCACGGTGCCGACCAGCATACTGTCCATAGTCGTGGAATAGAGTTTCATTTCGACTTCCATCAGCCCCATGCGCGAATGCAGATTCACGGCACGCTTGAAATGCGCTATCAGCGCCTGGCAGAACGCCTTGTCTGCGGCCGAGAAATCCCTCAGCCTCAGGCGGTCTCGTCATGCGCAGACGGACCTCGGTTCCGCGCCTCGGCATCGATATCGGCACCGAGGATGTAGCGGATCTCGTTCGGCTCGAGGTATTGCTTGAAGAATTCTCCGTTGAGCCATTGTGCCGGCTCGATTATCTCGTCTATGGTCACCGGCTTGTCGCGCGGCAGACCGACGAATGGATCCAGCGAGAACACGGAAAACCGCTTGTAAGACGAATCGTAGAGTTCCGGTCCCTTGCCACCATCACGTATCACAAGCGCGGTCAGGTTGGCTGCCGCGGGACGCAATATCATCGTGACCCAATTCGCATTGAGATAGGTTCGCAGACGCGTCAGGGCGCTGCCCCAGGGTATGGCTTCCATGGGTCCCTGGTAAATCAGCCCCAGCAACTCACAGAGCTGTTCAGGTGTCATCCGCATGTCTGCCAGCAGATACGCCATTCCGTCAGTTCCGGATAGCGCGTCGCGCGTCGCCTTGCTACGCTTGATCATATCAATAGCAGCCATGCGGTCTCTCCTTCTCCCACCCAAGAACAAGAACAAAGTGCGCCCGGCATGTCCTGCTCTCTGCGCGCAACTTGTCCAAGTCAGGAAGCGTAAGCAAGAACGCTGACAAACGCAAGCTTTGACATTGCCGGCGAGAAGTTGTCCCATGACCAACCACCTCCTGACCGCACGCGAACGCGGGTCTGGTCTGGTCTGTGGCAGCATGGACCTACGAGCCGGGCGTGCGACATGCCCAACGGTCAGGCAGCGTCCGATTAAGCAGTCTGATATATGACCTCAATCCCAACTTTTCACCTGCGGCGGCAGAAAGGCCGCTACCGCGCCGCCACTGCACCAACCAACTTCAGGAAGACCAAGGAATAGCTTCTCGCCACGTCGGGCAGAGAATCCGTCATATGCGTTGCAAACATCGCCATCACGATGGCAACCGGCTGCATGCGGCCCACCACGCGACCAAATACCAAGGGCCGCAAATTCGTGCCCGGATCGTGCCCAAGGCCGGTACGAAGGCGGCGGAGGCCTGGCCCACCGATACAGCAGCCAGCACTTGACGCAGAAAACCTGAGTACGGTCAGTACCAGCAACGGCACTCCAGCCAAGAGCTGCGGCAAGATAATCGCTGTTTCGGATTGATCCGGCCAGCAAGCATACTGAACAGTAGATTGCCGCTCACGCCGGCGACGGAAATCACCGATACTAAGTAGTGGTGCCGCTTAGCCGTGCTCCAGCAAAGAGGCACCATCTTCGCCAGTACCGCAGTAAGGTGGCCGACTATTAGGCAGACTGCCAGGGAAAATGCGCCGAAAGGTTCATTCCGCTGCAGGTTCGGGATCTCGCCATCGGTTGGCGTGGTCGCCAGCCGTCGCTTCCGAACGGGAACCCCAGCGGGCTCAATCCCAGGCTACGTGCGCAGGTTTTTCACCAGGTCAAGATCAGCGCCAGAATAGACACAGCACGGTACGCGCCGCAACTGGTCACGCTCGGAACATCGCGGCCTATCGAATGAGAAGCTAAAGCCTGATTTTGCGCTTTGGTAGTGCGACCGCCTTACACCTTGTCACCAGCGCTATCACCGCGAAATGAAGTCGGCGTGTTTGAAGCCCGGTGGAAAGCCGGGTTGGCGGAGTATGACGATCTTGAAGGCATCGCCTGGCGATGGCAGAGTATCGACGGGGCAATGATGAAAGCGCCACTGGCTCAAGAAGCTGTCGGGCGCAACCCGACGGATCGGGGGAAAAAATGGGAGCAAGCGACACCTGCTGGTGGACGGTCGTGGCGTCCCGCTGTCGATCATCGTGACCGGAGCCAACCGACATGATGTCAGTCAGTTGGAAGCCGTTCTGGAGAGCATTGTCGTCAAGCGTTCCGATCCGCCTGAGCGGCGTAGCAAGCACCTATGCGCCGATGCGGGCTATAACGGCGCGCCAGCGCTCGGCATCATTGAAAAGCGCGGCTACATTCCACACGTCAAAGGGCGACACGGGAAGCCAAAGAGAAACGCCGTCGTCCGACGAAGCGAGCCGGAGGTGGATTAGAGGTCGCACATAGCTGGTTCAACGCTTTCGCAAGTTCGCTCGTGCGGTATGAGAAACTTGAACGCAGTTTCCTCGGTACTCAACCATCTTGCCGCAGCGATCATCGCGTTTAGGAAAATCAAATTAACCATAAATATTATTTACGGATAGTTCTAAGTAGTGGTGCCTGCTTTGGCGTTAGGCCGTGCTCCTCAGCAAAAGAGGCACCATATTCGCCAGTACCGCAGTAAAGGTGGCCACTATTACGCAGACTGCCAGGAAAATGCGCCAAGAAAGGTTCATTCCGCTGCAGGTTCGGTATCTCGCCATCGGTTGGCGTGGTCGCCATCCGTCGCTCGGGCATGAATTTCCTCGGAACCCCAGCGGGCTACAATCCCAGGCTACGTGGGCGGTTTTTCACCACGTCAAGATCGGCGCCAGAATAGACAACAGCACGGTACGCGCCGCAACTGCAGCTCGGAACATCGCGGCCTATCGAATGAGAAGATAAAGCCCGATTTTGCTGCTTGTCGCAAGCCTTACACCTTGTCACGCCAGACCTCATCAACTCGAAATGAAGTCGTCGGGTCCCCAGAAGGCACGCATCGATGTGATCCTGCATTCCTTGTCGAAGCTCATGACGTCGATCACGCGCACAGTCGCCGGTCCGCTCGGCAAGTTCAGCTTGACGTCGAAGGCCATGGCGGCGGCATTACCTCGAGAGCCGCGCATCGGCGCTACCAACTCCAGTCGGCCCCCGGTCTCGATCGCCGTGGCGTAGAACTGGCGCAAGGCTTCCTTGCCCTGATGAAGGGGCGTGCCAACCGGATCCTCGGCGCTTGCATTGTCGGCATAGAGCGCCAGCACCTTCGAGGTCGCCGCCGTTGAAACGGTCGATATCATGCATGGCCGCTTTCATGGCAGATGTGCCCGGCATCGAATTCTCCCCTGTTTGAACAACTGCTGAATAGCTGCAGTAGCTATCGTCATCCGCGCTTAGCCAGGCCGCATCGTCTTCCGGGACTAGCGTCCACAACTCGCGTGATAGTCTCTACGGACGATGCCTCCCCCTGTAGTCGGTGCAAAGATGATGTGAGAGTTGGCGGCAGGCACCGGAATCGTCCCCGTCTCGATTGAAATCACTAAGCACGGCAAACCATGTCTATTGATATTAGAGAGACCTTCAAGGTCGCAGCACCCATCGACAAAGTCTGGGAGTTTCTTCTTTCCCCGGACAACATCGTCGCATGTATGCCGGGGGCATCCCTGACGGAAGTCATCGACGCCCGGCGTTTCGCCGGCGCGGTGAAAATCAAGATCGGCGCCGTGAGCGCCCAATACCAGGGACAATTACCTATCAGGCATTGGACAAGAATGCCTACACAATGCAATTGCTGGCCGAGGGCAGTGAGCGCGGCGGCGGCACAGTCTGCGGCACCATCGCGACGCAGCTAGGTGCGCTGGCTGACGGCAGTGGCACCGAGGTTCGCTGCAACTCCAGCGTGGACCTCACCGGCCGTATTGTCCAGGTCGGTCGCGGCATGATAGAGGGTGTATCGGCGCAGATCATCAAGAAGTACGTCGCGAATCTACGTGCGCGACTCGAGATGCCGACCGAGCAGTCGCCGGCATCCACCGTCACAGAGGCAGGGGCGGTTCCAATTGTGCCGGCAGCACCTCAACTCGTGCCGCCCAAGGAAGATTCGATCGACATTGTCGCAGTATTACTTACGGTGTTCTGGAACGGTCTGCGCAATTTCGTCCGGCGCCTATTCGGACGCTGAGCCGATAAGGGCGTTAGTCCGTTTGGACGTTGGTCGGGCGGCGGCCCGAGTGTGATTATTGGATTTAAAATTCAGGGCAGACGCTGCCCATTTCCTTTTGAAGCTGACCGACAGTGAATTCACCATGAAGCCGGCACCCTTTGACTACCTCGCCCCGGAAACAATAGGCGAGGCCGTGGCACTACTCGAGCGCTTTTTGACAATGAGGGGCGGACGCCAAGATCATTGCCGGGGGGCAGAGCCTAATGCCCATGCTGGCCATGCGCATTGCTCGCCCCAAGGTACTGATCGACTTGCGCCGTATCGCCGACCTCGATTATCTTCGCGAAGAGGAAGGTATCATCGCAATCGGCGCCATGGCTAGCAAACGCAGTGCCGAAGACTCGGACATGATCAAAGACCGGCAGCCGCTCTTCCATGCCGCAACGAAGTTAATCGGGCATCGTCAGATCCGCAACCGCGGGTCTGTTGGCGGTTCTTTCGCGCATGCCGATCCGTCCTCCGAATACCCTGCAGTAGCTCTGGTGCTGGACATGCAGATGAAAGCCATCGGGCCGGCCGGCGAGCGACTTATCCCAGCGGACGAGTTCTTCGTCACCTACATGACCACCAGCCTGGAAGCCAGCGAGATCCTGACCGAGGTGCGCATGCCGGTGCTGCCCGAAGGAACGGGCTGGGCGATCCAGGAATTCGCGCGGCGCAATGGCGACTTGGCCTTGGCTGGCGTCGCCCTGACCTTGCGTCTGGACAAGGGCCTCTGCCACCAAGTGCGCATGGCGGCTTTCGGAGTTAACCCGACCGCAGTGCGCCTGTCCGCAGGCGAAGCCGCACTCGAGGGCCAGGCACCTAGCACAGCGGCCTTTGCTCGCGCTGCTGCGGCGGCAGCCGACGCACTCGACGAACCCATGTCCTGCATCCATGCCCCCGGCGAATACCGCCGCCACCTGGTGAAAACACTGGCAGAGCGCTGTCTCGTCGAAGCCGCTGGCCGCGCCCATTAGGAAATTGAGCATGACTACCAAGCAACGCATCAACATCAAGGTGAACGGCAAGGCCTATGAGCGCGACGTCGAACCGCGCCTGACCCTGGCCGACTTTCTGCGCCACGACCTGCACTTGGGCGGTACCCACGTCGGCTGTGAGCACGGCATTTGCGGTGTATGTAACGTATTGATCGACGGCCGCTCTGCCCGCTCCTGCCTGACCCTGGCGGTACAGATGGATGGTGCCCAAGTGACGACCGTGGAAGGTCTGCGCAATCGCCAAACCGGTCAATTGCATCCGATCCAGCAGGCCTTCGTCGATGCGCACGGACTGCAGTGCGGATTCTGCACACCGGGCTTTCTGATGACCACGCTGGAACTGCTTGGCGAAAACCCGAATCCCTCGGAAGATGAGATCAAGGAAGCCTTGGGCGGCAACCTCTGCCGCTGCACTGGCTACGAAAGCATCCTCGCCTCGGTGCGCCTGGCGGCCGAGCGCATGCGCGCCAGCGCCTGATCTGCAAGGGCAATATATGGCTATCGACAATTCCACGCTGCCGGAACACATTCGCAGCGGCGCAACCCGGTTCATCGGCAAGGACGTCAAGCGCGTCGAGGATCCGGCCCTGGTGTCGGGTACGGTAGAGTTCATCGACAACATGGAGATGCCCGGCATGCTGCATTGCGCGATATTGCGCAGCCCGCATCCGCATGCCCGAGTGCTCAAGGTCGACACTAGCGCAGCAGAGGCACTCGAAGGCGTAACCGCCGTGCTCACCGGCGAGGACGCCAAGCTATGGACCAACCCCGCCTACACCGCGCCAGAGGGATGGGGCGCATACTGTCTGGCCGTTGACAAGGTGCGCTTTGTCGGTGAGCCTGTGGCCGCCGTTGCTGCGGATAGCCGCTACATCGCTGAGGATGCACTCGAACTGATCCGCGTGGAATACGATCTGCTACCGCCACTAGCGACCCCGCAAGCGGCCATGGCGACCGGAGCGCCCATACTCTTCGAAGCGCACGGCAGCAACGTTGTGCAGAGTCGTATTTACAACTGGGGCGAGGTGGATCGGATTTTTGCTGAAGCCGACCACGTCGTCAGCAACAGCTTCCGCTGGAACCGCGTCGGCGCCAATCCGACCGAGACTTTCGGCTGCATCGCCCAGTGGGACCTCGCCGAGAACAGCCTGACCGTCCACGGGTCGTACCAGACACCCCGTTTCTGGGTGGCCGCTCGCGCCATGGCGCTCAACCTGGCCAGCAACAAGGTGCGTATCGTCAGCCATCCCATGGGCGGCTCCTTCGGCGGCAAGGGTGGTCCGCGCGGCACCGATATCACAGCCCTGCTCTCACGCAAGAGCGAAGGCCGGCCGGTCAAGTACATCGAAGACCGCATGGAATACCTGATAGCAGGCTTCAGCCAGTCCTGGGACCGGCACTACGAGGCCGCGCTAGCGGTGAAAGCGGACGGCACCGTGACCGGCTTCAAGGTCCGGCTAATCGACGACCAAGGCGCCGGCACCGAGGGCTGGGGCACTATTTCGGTGGCCAAGCCGCTGGCAGCCTTCACTGGACCCTACCGCATCGAAGCGGCGCAGTACGATACGCTCCTGATTGCCACCAACCGCGCACCCACGGGCGCCTACCGAGGCTACGGTCCGCCACCACATTTCCTCGTGCTCGAGTCGCTGATGGACATGACGGCGCGCAAGCTGGGCATGGATCCCGTAGAACTGCGGCGTTACAACTATATCCGTCCCGAACAGTTTCCCTACACGACGCCCGCCGGCAACGTAATACGACAGCGGCAATTACGAAGCGGTGCTGGACAAGCTGCTGGCCATGGCCGACTACCGCGCCCTGCGCGAAGAGCAGATCCAAGCGCGCGCTCAAGGACGACTGATAGGCATAGGCGTGGCGAGCACAGTCGAGCCCGGCGTATTCGACTGGAACGCCTACGCTACGGTTGGCGTTCAGGAATAAAGTGCCCGAGGGTGTCAAGCTGGCCTTCGATGTCTTTGGCAATCTCACCATCGTCGTCGGTTTTACCTTGCAGGGCCAGGGCCAATACACCGTCGCCGCCCAGGTCGCGGCCGACTATTGGGGCATGGACTACAACGCGGTGAAGGTGACGACGGCCGCGACCGACGCCACCCCGCCCCATTTCGGCCCAGGCGGCAGCCGTCTCGGCGTGGCCATTACTGGCGCTATACTGGGCGCCAGCCAAAAAACTCGATGAGCTGTTCTGCCGGGTCGTCGCCCACGTCATGCAGACCCAACCTGACCAGGTCGAATTGATGGAGGGACGCCTGCGCCTGAAACAGAATCCGACTGCGGGCATGAGCGTGGCCGAGGTAGCTGGCTTGATGCTGTCGCGCGCCGACCTGCTGCCGCCCGGCGTCGAACCCTGCCCCGAGGCGACCTACGTGTGGACTGCTCCGGATCGCAACATGCCCGACGAGGAAGGCCGCTGCCGCTCCTACCTGACGGCGGCAAACGCCACGCATCTGGTGATGCTGGAAATTGATCGGGAAACCGGGCGTACCGATATCCTCAAATACTTCATCGTCGACGACTGTGGCACCCGCCTCAATCCGGGCAACCTCGAAGGCCAGTTGCAGGGCGCCCTGGCACAGGGCGTTGGCGCCGCCCTGTACGAGGAGTACGTCTATAACGATGAGGCGCAACCTCTGGTGACGACCTTCGTCGATTACTTGATCCCGACGATCCACGAGATACCGATGGCCAGGAAGGATTTCGTCGTCACTCCCTCCCCGTTCACGCCGCTGGGAGCCAAGGGCTGCGGCGAAGGTGCGATGCACACCACGCCGGCCGTGATCCACTGCGCCGTCAATGACGCGCTTGCCCCCCTGGGGCTGGAGATACGCGAGACACCGGCTTCGCCACGGCGCCTCTGGCAACTGCTGCATCAGGCGAAGTAGCCTTGCGCGTCGAAACAGGGCTGCTCGCGCCCGAAGGCGAGCAATATGCGGGACAGGGCCAGCCGCGCCTAGAGTTGGCAACGTTCGCCAGGAATGCGGCGGAACTGGAAGAACTCGGCTTCGATAACCTGTGCATGCCCGAGGCCGGGCACGATCCCTTCCTGCCGCTGGCAATCGCCGCAGAACACACGCGGCGCGTTCAGCTCGCCACCAACGTCGCCATCGCCTTTCCGCGCAGCCCCATGGTCACCGCGCAACTAGCCTGGGACCTGCAGAGCCTGTCACGCGGCCGCTTCAGCCTGGGCCTCGGAACCCAGGTCAAGGGACACAACGAACGCCGCTACAGCACGCCCTGGACCAGCGCGCCGGGGCCACGCATGCGCGACTATTTCCGCTGCCTGAAAGCGATTTTCACCAGCTTCCAGAACCCGGCCAAGCCCACCTATTTCGAAGGCGAGCACTACCGCTTCACGCTGCTGCCGCCCTTCTTCAATCCCGGCCCCAGCGAATGGCCGCAAGTACCGCTTTACACCGCGGCGGTGAATCCCTACATGGCCAGACTGGCCGGAGAACTCTGCGACGGACTGCGCCTTCACCCTGTGGCCACCTTCCGCTACACGCGCGAGGTATTGGCGCCGGCGATCGCCGAGGGCGCTGCCAGATCAGGGCGCGATTTGGCAGGCTTCGACCTGATCGGCGAGCCGTTCACTGCGCTGGGCCGCAACGAGGCGGAAGTGGCCCAGGCTCGCGAAGACGTGCGCAAGCAGATCGCCTTCTACGCCTCGACCCGTTCCTACCACCCGGTCCTCGCCCATCACGGCTGGGAGGACGTGGGCCTGGCATTGCACAGGCTCTCGATTGCCGGCGAGTGGCCGAAGATGCCCGCGCTGATCACCGATGCCATGCTCGATGAATGGGTGCTCAGCGGCACCTACGAAGAGATCGGCGACATCATCAAGGCCAAGGCGGCAGGACTCTACCGCAGCATCGTCCTGCTGTTCCCCGCCGAGGTGCGGAAGGATGCCAACCTGATGCACGAGGTCGTCAGCCGCGTGCATGACGCCTGAAGAGGAGCTAAAGATGAAGTTGCGCGGGGTTAACCGTGTGGTTATCGCGGTCAGGAATCTGGAGCAGTCGAAAAAGCTATATGCCGATATGCTAGGCGCGACGTTTCAGGATGCCCATTGGACCGGAGAACCTTTCGGTATCCATGTTGTCATTTCGTGGGATGCGGGCATTGAGCTTTGCGCCCCTATGCCGGGCCGCGAAAATGACAGCGCGGTTTCCGAATTCCTGGCGCAAAGAGGCGAAGGCATTATGAACGTTTATTTCGGCGTCGATGATGCTGATGCAGCAAAGGCGAAGGCCTCTGCTGCAGGATTTTCAACCATTCACGCCCTGGACTACACCCAAGACGAAATCGATCAGCATCTAGGGGGGCTCTTTAGCCGCTACCAAGAGTTTGTCCTCGCGTCGTCTGATCGCTGCGGATTCAATGCATCCTTGGCAAGAATCGATCAAAAAGCGAAATGACTTCTATCGCACCAACAGGAGCGAAGGCACAGATGAGAGTTCCAATGTCAGATTTTTCTACCGCACAATCAAGCGCCAATTTCGCCGACGGGCCCCTCGCCGGCCTGCGCGTCCTCGACCTGTCCACCATGCTCGCCGGCCCTTACGGCGCGACCCTGATGGGCGACCTCGGCGCCGACGTGATCAAGATCGAGTCCCACTACGGCGACGAGAGCCGCCACTTGGGACCCATGCGCGGCGACCAGCGCGGCCCGTTTCTCAGCTTGAACCGCAGCAAGCGCGACCTGGTGCTGGACCTGCAGCAGGCCGAGGCGCAGGAAGTATTTGCGCGCATCGCCACAACCGCCGACATCCTGGTCACCAATGTGCGGGAACCGGCACTGTCGAAGCTCGGCATCAACTATGAACAGGTCAAGGCGCACAAGCCGGACATCATCTGGATCCGCGTCACTGCCTTCGGCCCGGACGGCCCCTATGCCGGCCGGCCCGGCATCGACTTCCTGGCCCAGGGCTACACCGGCGTGCTGACGTTGAACGGCGATCCCGCCGGCCCGGCCGTGCGAACAGGCTTTCCGGCGGTGGACGTGATGACCTCGCTGCTCGTCGCCAACGCCGCCCTCGCCGCCCTGCGCGTACGCGACAAGACCGGCGCGGGCCAGCGCATCGAGGTATCGCTGCTCGACGCGCTGATGCACGCACAGGCGAGTTCCATCGGCACCTACCTCGCCACCGGCGACAGGCCGGTACGCACCGGCAACCGCAGCCTCTATTTCGCACCTTCCGGCGTTTACCCGACGCGCGACGGCAAGCAGGTGGTGATCACGACGCCGGGCGAGAAGTTCTTTCCCAATATCTGCCGCGCGCTCGGTACCGACTGGGACACCGACGAGCGTTTCCACGACATCGCTGCGCGGCTGAAGAACCAGGATGAACTCGACCGAGTCATGGCGGAGCGCACCAGCCCGTTCGACCGCGAAGAACTGGTGGAGCGGCTGATCGGCGCGGACGTACTGACGGCGCCGATCAACGAGGTCGAGGACGTCGTCAAGGACCCGCAGATCCTGCACAACAGGATGCTCGTACCCATCCAGCATCCTGAGCTCGGCGAGTTCACAGTCACCGGCGTCCCAATCCGCTTTTACGGCACTCCGGCCAGCGTCAAGAAGCATCCGCCCATGCTCGGCGAACACACTCGGGAAGTCCTCGCGGAAGTCGGTTACGCCGAAGCTGACATCGAGGCCTTGATGGCCAAAGGCCTGGTCGCCGACCGTCCGGAAATGCTGCGCCTGAAAGCGGCGCGGCGGGCAATAAAATAGCGGGCGCCAGGCGCCCGCTGTGTTTCGCCGTCGAGCAGATTCAGGCTTTCGCCAGGTGATTGGCGGCGCGAAAACCGAAGACCATGCCGGGACCGATGGTTGAGCCTGCGCCGGCATAGGAGCGCCCGAGGGCAGCCGCCGAATTGTTGCCGATGCAGTAGAGGCCCGGAATCGGTACCCCCGCCTCATTCACCACCTGCGCGTTTTCCGTGATTTCGGGACCGCCCTTGGTGCCGGTATCGCTGGGCCAGAGCTTGATAGCGTAGTACGGCCCTTTTTCGATCGCTACCAGGCAGGGGTTGGGCTTGACCGCCTTGTTCGCCCAATATCGATCATGAACGGTATTGCCGCGGGCAAAGTCGAGGTCAACTCCGGTCTTGGCGTATTCATTGTTCTTCTTCACGGACTGCGCCAGACCCGCCGCATCCACGCCGATCTGGCGCGCGAGCCCTTCCAGGGTATCGTCCTTGAACACGAAATCGCCCCACCACTCCTTCGGAATCTTCGCATCGGGCATGATCACGCCGGGCAGGATGGTACCGTGCGGGCAATCCTTGCGGAAGGTGGCATCGAAGATGGTGAAGGCGGGAATGGCACCGCCATTCCTGGCATGGTCTTCGTACATCGCGAGTTGGAAGCGGTCATAGGAAAGCGCCTCGTTGACAAAGCGCTTGCCCTGCTTGTTGACGACGATGAAGCCGCCCAGTCCCCGTTCGGAGAATACCGGCTGCTGTCCCTGCGGCGACATGGGCGACGTCACCGAAGGCACGCCCCAGGTCTGATTCATGTTGGCAAGCCTGGCACCGATGGCCTGGGCCGCGCGGATGGTGTCGCCGGTATTGTTCGCCTTGGGCGTGGATGCCCATTCCTGACGACTGGGCTGCGGCAGATACTTGTCGCGCATCTCCTGGTTACGCTCGAAACCTCCCGCCGCCAGGATCACGCCGCGCCTCGCACGCAAGGTGATCGGCTTGCCATCGCGGCTGGCGACCACGCCCCCGACCCGGCCGTTCTCTTGAACGAGAGATTCCAGCGGGCAATTCAGCCACAGGGGCATATTGCGCAGCGCCATCGAATAGCGCAGAGAACCTATAAGCGAATTACCCAGGCACAGGCGGCGGTCGCGCTTGGTCTTGAAGCGCCAGGGCAAATCCAAATAGTAACGGGCAAAAGTGCGGACGGTGATCCAGAGCCAGCCTGGGCCCTTGGTGGCCATGGTGTTGGCTTCGTCGACGTTCATGTTTATGCCCATCAGCGTCGAGCCCGGATGCGGCTCACGCAGCTAGATAATTCGTCACCAAGCTGGGCGCCGTCAAAAGGCTGGGGCTGCATGCTGCGACCACCGGGCGGCGCCCGGCATCTCCTGATAGTAATCCGGGTATTCGCTCTGAACCTGATAGCGAAGCGAAGTCTTCTCGTTGATATACCGAACCATCTCCGGACCGGACTCCAGATAGGCGCGGACCTTGGCATCGGTGCTTGTGTCACCCACGGCGGCCTTCAAGTAAGTGTAGGCGCTCTCGAAGTCGTCCGGCATCTGACCGTTCAGGGGGATCCACAGTACGCCACCCGAGGTGGCGGTAGTGCCGCCATACTGGTCGCTTTTCTCGATGACTAGCACCGAAAGTCCGTGGTCAGCTGCCCGCACCGCAGACAGAAGCGCCCCGCCACCCGAACCGACAACGATCACATCGAATTCCTGCTGTGTAGTCATGACCGGTTTCCTTCCACGGTTGGCGTCTTCCTCGGCGACAATGACGGGGGGCGACCTTCCTAAATATGTGCATCAACGTTTTTGCCCAACGAGCAAGACGGGTGGCGCACCGACCCAATAACTTAAGCATTCTATTGGGACGCCGGACGATGAAATCGTCTGATCGGACTAACGCTTGATCTTGCCCATGGATTTCTCTACTGTGCAGAAGTGACCTCCGACCCCGACGCGCACCAACTCATGCTTGACACCCCTTGCCGCTTGACCGGAACCGGTACCGCCAGTGACTACGCTAACGTACTCCTATCGACTTTGGCTGCAACCGTCGAGCGCAGCGATGCCCCTACCGACGCGCATCCCGCCATCGCCTGGGCCAATTGCGGACTTATGGCTCTGACCGGAAACGCTTCGGGGAACGCACAGATGTGTCCCGTGCCCCTGGCCTCATGTGCCGATGGCGTCATTAAAGCCATCAGCGCCATCGCCGGGTCCGACAGCCTGCGCTTGCCACGATCAGGGGCGGCGCTGCTGGGCGAGCGCGCGGCCATCGCAGGTCTGCAGCGGCAGGGTTCGGCCTCGCCGGGCGGCAGTTGCCGCTTGCTGCGCTGCACCGATGGCTGGCTGGCCCTGAACCTAGCCCGCACGGAGGACTGGACCTTGCTTCCGGCCTGGCTGGAAATCGATATCGAGGCCTCATGGGATACAGTCGCCGCCGCCGCCGCCGAACGGAAATCGATGCCGTTGGTTGAGCGCGGACGTCTGATGGGTCTGGCACTGGCGCCGGCCGACCCGCCAGCAGTACGATCGCCAGCCTGGTTTAAAATACATCACGCTGGAGCGGCTGTCGTGCGGCACACAGCCACCCCGCCCCTGGTCGTTGATCTCTCTGCGCTCTGGGCTGGCCCGCTCTGTGCGCATCTCCTTCTGGCGCTCGGCGCAAGAGTCATCAAGGTTGAGAGCTGGGAACGTCCCGACGGCGCGCGAAAAGGTCCGCAAGCGTTCAACGATCTGCTCAACGCCGGCAAGCAAAGCCTTGCGCTGGATTTCAGTTCCAATGCCGACAGAGCGAAGCTGCGAGAACTTCTATTGCGAGCCGACATCGTCATCGAAGGCTCTCGCCCGCGCGCTTTGCGACAACTGGGCATCGTCGCCGAGGAAATGCTGGCCGCACGACCGGGATTAAGCTGGGTGAGCATCAGCGGCTACGGGCGCGGGGAGCCGGAGGCCAACTGGGCAGCCTACGGCGACGACGCCGCAGTTGCAGCCGGCCTTTCCAGCCTGCTACTGGAACCGACCGGAGAAGCACTGATCTGTGGTGATGCCATCGCCGATCCCCTCACTGGCATGCATGCGGCGCTGGCAGCCTGGGCGAGCTATCGTGCCGGCGGTGGAAACTTGCTCATTTTCAGCCTGCGCGATATCGTGGCGCACTGTATGGGATTCTCCTGCCTCCCTCAGCTTCGGAACGGCGCGCGCGCTGGCTGTCGTGGCGCGCCCTCGTGCAAGAAGCGGGCCTCAGCGAGATCCGGCCACAGGCGCGCAACTCCGCGAGGTCGGCGCGGACGTTGGGAGCCGACACGACAGCCATCCTTGAAGAATTCGGCATTTCATGCTGATCCGGAACGCCGAAATCGATTTCAGCACAATCGTCGATCTGCGCATAGCGAACGAAGCGGTGACCGACATCGGTCAGCATCTGCAAGCGCATACTGGCGAGGTTGTGGTTGAGGCAGACGGCGCGGCACTGCTGCCAGGTCTTCTCGACCATCATCTGCATCTGGCTGCCTTGGCAAGCTCACTTGAGTCCGCAGTCTGCGGTCCGCCGCAGGTGAGGACGGCTGAAGAGCTTGCACTTAGCCTGCTCAAGAGCGCCGACGCGAACTCTGTAGACAGCGACGGATGGATACGCGGCATCGCCTACCATGAGTCGGTCGCCGGCAACATCGACAGGGACTGGATCGATCGCGTGTTACTGGCGCAGCCGGTGCGTATCCAGCATCGCAGCGGCCGCCTCTGGATCGTCAATTCCTGCGCCCTTGAGCGCCTCGGCGGCGGCGAAGATGCGCCACTGGAACGTGTCGCCGGACGCCCGACAGGACGCATCTACGATGCCGATACTTGGCTGCGCCAACGCCTTGCGCGCGAACTACCAGCCCTGCAACGTGCGAGCAAATTACTCGCAAGCTATGGCGTCACCGGCGTCACTGACGCCTCTCCAAATAATGGTCTCAGCGAAATTAGGCACTTCTCGGCCGAGCAGGCGTGCGGACACTTGCTACAGGATGTGCTCGCGCTGGGAAACGCTACGCTCGATGGCGCCGCAGGCACGTTTGCGCTACGGATAGGCGCGCGAAAGATCCATCTGCGCGAAGCTACCCTGCCCGATTTCGACATCATCTGCGCCGAAATCGATACCGCCCACGCCGCCGGCCGTGCTGTTGCGATCCATTGTGTCACGCGGGTCGAACTGGTGTTCGCGCTGACGGCCTTGGCCGAAGCCGGACATCATCGCGACGACCGCATCGAGCACGCTTCCGTCGCGCCACCGGATGTCCTGCCGCTGCTCGCTGCAGCGGGCGTCACCGTGGTTACCCAACCCAATTTTGTCTACGAGCGCGGCGACGATTACATTTCCGAGGTCGGCGAAGCGGACCGGCCCTGGCTGTATCGCTGCCAAGGAGTTCTCGACGCCGGTATTGCGCTCGCAGCCGGCACCGATGCGCCCTTCGGAGACGCCGACCCCTGGCGTGCAATGCACGCCGCAGTGACGCGGCGAACCCGCAGCGGTGCACAGATAGGCAGTTCGGAAGCTTTGTCCCCAAATCGCGCACTGGCACTATTCTTGACAGATGCGCAAGACCCAGGCGGACCGCCGCGACGTATCTCACCAAACTCGCGTGCGGACCTCTGCCTGCTTGATCGGCCCTGGCGGAATGCGCAACTCGACCTATCAGCAGTCCGCGTAAAGGCCACCTTTAAGGCAGGTCGCATGATCTGGCGCCGGCAGACCTGAGCGCCAGTGATCAGATATCGAACTAAACCGGTAAATAGTTCCGAAGCGCGACCGCCGTCCACCGACAGGCTGGCACCAGTTACGATATGAAGACTCTTCCGAAGCGAAAACAGTATGGCGTTGGCGAGTTCCACCGGCTGCCCGACGCGCCGCATGGGCACGAGTTTCGTCGCATTCTTGAGCTGCTTCTCGTCAGCCAGCATGTCAGCAGTGGCCGGCGTCTCGACGACACCCGGGATCACTACATTGCAACGTATGTTCTTGCTAGCTCCTTCGGAGGCTACGGCGCGCGAGAAGTTGATGACGGCCGCCTTGGCGGCGCTGTAGCCGGCCATCATCGGCACATCGAATAGCCCACAAATCGAGGCAACGTTGATGATGGAACCGCCAGTCCCCTGCGCCTTCATGATTTGCAGTGCCGTGCGGGCACCCCAGAAGGTACCATCGACCGTGGTGGAAAAGTTCGAATGCCAGGTCTCGGTAGTGGTTTTGTCGACCCCCCCCCAACTGAAGGCCATGGCGTTATTCACCAATATATCGAGGTGACCGTGGCGCTTGGCGGCGTCCTGAATGGCGACAACAATTTGCTCCTCCTTGCTGACGTCGGCCTGTGCCCACTCTGCCTTGCCGCCTTTGGCGCAGATCGCAGCCACGACGGATTCCAGCGGCTCCTTGCGGCGACCGCAGATGACTACTGTGGCTCCCTCCTCTGCGAAACGGTGAGCCGTCGCCTCACCGATGCCCGATCCACCGCCGGTAATAAAGGCAACCTTTGCCCAAACGACCTGCCATGACTTCTCTCCCAATTGGAAATATAGACTTGTCCTGTAGCACCGGGTAGATTATTTAGGGGATGCCCGGCTTGGCCATCGTCCGCATGGACGATGGCCATAGCATCGGCCAATGATTACAGTAAGTACATTGATTTTTTTGAGAAGGATGATTTCGACTTTCGATCTGGTGATGCCCGGTGCAGAATTGATCGCCTGTCGCGGTGGTCGCGTGGAAATCTGCCGACAGGCGAGCGCTGTTTTCTTGAACAAGCAAGGCCATGGATTAATCGTTGTTCTCGCGTCATGCACCCATTGTGACAGCGTACCAACCAGTACGTTGCCCGGCAAATACCCGAGGTGAATATGAATCTGATTTCTTTATACCGCACTGCCGCCATGTTTTTGGCATTGTTTCTTACCTGCGCTACGCTCGCACAGCCGCTCACCGCTGCGCCACCACTCGATCCTGCGCGTTTGATGCAGGGCTTTCCGCCGCCGCCGACATACCAGGTCAACATTGCTAACTGGCAAGCATATCCGCAAAAAATATGGGCCTTTCAGCACGTACGCGAGCTGTTCCCAACGCGCCTTTTGCCGCATACCGGTCCGGTGCAGCCGTTGCCACATGCATTGAAAACACTCGATGAGTTAGTAGTTTCGGCAAAAGGCGAAAGCCGTATGACATGGCCGGAAATGCTCAAAGTTACCCACACTGACGCGATTGTGGTGCTATATCACGGACGCATTATCTATGAGCGCTATTTCAACAACATGGCGCCGGAATCACGGCATCTTCTGTTTTCCGCGACAAAATCGATGGCCGGGCTGATGGCGGCGACACTGGTGAGTGAAGGCAAGCTAGATGAAAACGCGAAAGTCAGCGATATCATCCCGGAACTTGCCGAAAGCGCCTGGGCGGACGCCACAGTACGGCAGGTGATGGATATGACCGACGGCGTGGCGTTTTCAGAGAACTATACAGACCCCAAGAGTGACATCTATCGATATGCGGCGGCGATGGGCTGGGCACCACAATTCAAGAACCCTACTGACCCGGACGGCATCTTGCCAATGCTCGCAACGCTGAAAGCGCAGCGGGACGAGCGCGGTAGCGTGTTCCGCTATCACTCACCGGCGACCGACGTTGCCGCTTGGCTGGCCATGCGCGCGGCAGGACAATCTTTGACGGCATGGTTAACCGACCGGTTATGGAGCAAGCTTAGCGCCAGGAAGCCGATGGCGATTTTCTCCTCGATCGAAAGGTACCGAGGTCGCCTTCGCCAGGCTGTCCTTGTGCATCCGCGACCTTGCGCGCGTCGGACAAATGCTGCAAAAGGGCCGATACAACAATAGTCAGGTGATACCGGCAGGAGTGGTCGAGGACATTGCCCGTGGTGCCGATGCGAAAGCCTTCGAAGGCGGTGGATTCAAGACACGCAAAGGCTGGTCCTATCGCAGCCAGTGGTGGGTCAACCCAAATTTTCCGCGCTCTTTCGGCGCCCATGGTGCATTCGGCCAGTTGCTGTACGTGTTCCCGGAACACGATCTGGTGATCGCTAAGTTTGGCTCACATCCGAACCCATTGAGCTCGGTCACTGATCCGGTGCATTTCCAAGCGTTCGCCGCATTGATTCAACATCTGCAATTAAGCGTGAAGTAATTGTTCGAGAATGCTCCAAATCCAGCGCAATAAAGGACGAAACACTTACTGTTGCCTGTCTCGATTCTAATCACTACATCACGCTGTCCGCCGTTGCCGTAGCGGCTGGAAGACTGGGCGGCAAGAATACTGAAACGCGTAGCGTGTTTATTAACTTCAAGTGAGCTGCGCAAAAACGCTGTTTCTATGAATAGTGAACTATCTTCGTGTCGTGTTGGCTTTTTCACGAATCAATCGGGCCTACAACTTACGGAACGCCAACGATGCGTGCCATAGCTGGCTGAGTCAGTCGCAAAATATGAGCAAGAAACAATTGCCGCAGCGGGATACGTCCACTTTCCCGCATTGCGTGGGAAGACCGAATTGGCGAGAAGAACTCTCGGGACAAAGTTGCAATGGGACTGCAGATTCTAATCTGGATATGTAATTTGTATTACGCTGGAATTGATGGAATTACTGATTGAGTAAGGGCTCGAATGAATGACTGAACCAAAGAATGACCACTGTGAAGAACGTAGGCCCATTCTGGTATATCCGCTTGGCGGCGCACCACAAACAGGCTCATAGCTCGCCTCGTGGCGCCAGGAGTTCTATGGATACGCATGCCCATGCCGTTTGTACTGTCACACATTAATCTTTGGGCGATTGAAGATGGCAACGGCTGGGCCATCGTCGATACAGGCCTGCGGACAAGTGACACTACAGCCGCGTGGCGGAAGTTGTTTTCGGGCGCACTCGGAACGAGAGGGGCTTCGCGTGTTCTGGTCACGCACATGCATCCAGATCACATTGGCATGGCAGGTTGGTTGACACGCAAATTTAATTGTCGGCTATGGATGACACGCTTGGAATACTTGTCATGCCGAACGCTTGTTGCTGACACAGGTCGCGAGGCTCCAGAGGACGGCATACGCTTTTATGAGGCGGCTGGATGGGATGAGAATGCCATTGAGCACTACCGTACACGATTCGGCAATTTCGGAAAAATGACGCATGCTTTACCGGACAGCTATCGCCGCTTGCAAGATAGAGAATCTATTACCATTGGCGATCACCAGTGGATAGTTGTAGTGGGTAACGGCCATTCGCCCGAGCACGCCAGTTTGTATTGCCCTGATCTCAAGCTTCTGATTTCTGGTGATCAGGTGCTACCGCGAATTTCCTCAAACGTGTCGGTCTTCCCGACCGAGCCAGATGCAAACCCATTGGAAGATTGGATGGCTTCGATTGAAAAAATCAAACGCGAAGTTCCCAATGATGTGCTCGTGCTACCTGCGCATAACGAACCATTCCGTGAATTGCATGCACGACTCGATTACCTCGCGTCTAGCCAGACGAGTGCAATTGAGCGATTGCGAACTGCACTGCAGCAGCCAAAGCGCGCAGTCGATGTCTTCGATGCGCTATTCTCTCGGCAAATCGCTTTGGATGATCACACTCAACTCGGCTTGGCCACTGGCGAGAGTGTCGCCCACCTCAATTACTTGATTCATCGCGGCGAGGCCATTGCGCAACTCGATGTTGATGGTGTCGCTTGGTATCAAATTGTACGTTGACGACCTTGCCTGTTGCTACGCGGCATGGATTACCCGCGCTACGCGAGTCCTGATACCCAGCCGTTAGCGCAACACAGCATTGTTTCAGAAACGAAAATTGAAAAAAATACTGGGTACCTGTAATCGCGCACACTTGGGTAATTCAGCTCGCGAATCAACACTGATATGCATCTAAAGGACCAGGCTCCTTGTCTTGGAAACGACTCAGAAATTCAAGCGTGTAGTACTGGGCAAGACCTTCAAGGACGGAGAGCGATCCGACCGCAGAAAGGCATTGGTTGAGGCAATACGAACACCAATGACGTTTGTAGTTCCCCGCTGCACACTCCTTCCGGTCCGTCCTCAAACCCCAATCGATTGGCCAGATCGTTGTGTATTCCGATAACGTTAGTCGTGGGATAATGTTGAATGGGCCGTTAGCTCAGTTGGTTAGAGCAGAGGACTTAGCGAAGGAAGCCTACACGCGGATTCGCGCATGGCGTCTTTCAATGGGTTGCGCCAGGCAAGTTCACTCTGTCTGGACGTAGAACTTCTCAAATTCGGTGAAAGCTGTGGTGGATTTTCCGCTATGCCAATACCGAGCGAAGCCCTTCATAAGGGAACGTGTAGAGACTCGACGGGAAGGCCGAAAGGCAAGATAGAGTCCAGACCACAAACCGGAAACGGGCGACGAAAGTCGAAGTGGTATGCACAATCCTTTGGTCGAAGGTTCAGTCCTTCACGGCCCACCAGCAACGAAAATCGACCACATGGAAGTCGATTTTTTGATGTCGCATTTTTTGTTTTCATTTATCGGGGTTATCGCAGCCAGTCGTCGCTAAATGTCATTTGGCTGGTAGTATTGCAAAGGCGCTTCCCCAAAATTTCCCCAAATTTG